>JAAYGQ010000030.1 GCA_012727635.1 Tissierellia bacterium
AAACCAGGATATTATTCCTGGTTTTCGTTTCTTTCTGCAAAGAACTCCCTAAGCTTTTGAAGCCGTTCAAGTTCTTGAAGTTTTAAATCCTCTTCACTGATTCCAGTAGTATCTTTTTTCTTTAGTTCATCGGGAAGTTCTAGGATAAGGGTTTTATCATCGGGTGCTACGCCTTTTTGCTTTATGGGTACTTCGGCTCTTTTTTTGTTGGGCTTATCTAGAAAAGAGCGTCTATTGATTTCTTCACTGATCTCGGGTTCTTGGCTAAGCAAGGGGCCAGTAATGACGGTTTTATCTTCAGAAGAAGCACTGCTTTTTATTCGGGAAAAAAAAGAATCCTTTTCGGTTTTGTCTTTAAAGATACTTCCCGAGAGGAAAGTGGTTTTTTCTCCATCGATTTTTCCCTCACCTTCTATAGTATTGTCTCTTTGAAATTCTACAGGCTCTTCTCCAATAAAGTTCTTTTCGCCCGCTACTTTCATTTCATTCTCATCAAGGGTTTCGCTGGAGGAAGCTTCGATTTCATCTTTGGTCAGGCTATTAAGGGGAAGAATAGTGGTTTCTTCTTCTGCAATAAAGCTTTTCCATGAAGCAGCTTTTTCTTCGTCTTTGGAAAAGCTATCTTTTGGAAGAACTGTTGTTTCCTCTTTAGTAGTAAAGATTTCCCAGGAAGAGTGGCTAGCCTCTTGTTGAACAAAGGTATCTTTAGGAAGAACTGTGGTTTCTTCCTTTGTGGATATTGGAGTTTCTTCTGTTAGAAGTAGGGCTTTTTCTCTAAGTTCATCTCTATAAACGGGAGACAGTGGAGCAGTATCTTCTGTTGCCAGTCTTTGAGAAAGAGGAAGGATATCATTGCCTTCGCTTTTTCGAAGCCCTTTGTTTCCGTAGATTTTATTGTTAAAATCTGCAAAGCTTGCTTCGAAATCCAAAGGATCCATACTGGTGGCTTTAAATTGTAGTGGAATGATTTGCCCTAGATCATCGAAATAGGATATTTTTAACATATAGTCATTTACTTTAAAGATATAATTTATAATGCGACGTAGAAAGGGAATTTTGCTCCGGGAAACATAATCAAAGGCAGCAATATCCGTAAAGTCTAAGGCAAGACCCTCGGCAAAGGCACCCTGTCGCATCTTAGAATAGGTATTAGGTAGACCTAGCGATGAGATAACAATTTGGTTATCATCGAGGAAAATGGTGGCCCTTCCTCTAGAAGCCCTATCGGTTATGTTGCGAAGCCCGTTCCAAATAAAACGATCTTTACTTTTAATGAGTCGAGCCAATCTCTTTCCTATTAGTATTAAGTAAAGATAGTAAAATAGTATAATAAAGCCGCTAAACAGCAATATAAAAAGTCCAAGTAATTTCATAAATCCTCCTTATCTTTCTCAAATGAGTATAACTTAAAAACACCCAAAAAGGAAGACCTTTTTATCCTTGGACTTCCTAGGCCTTCGTTGACGGCTCATTGTACATTGGGTATACTTTACTCAGTGAATAAAAACTGATAGGGGGCTTGCCTCCTAATCGAAATAAAAATAAAGGACGGCCTATGCTATCATTTATCCGAGGAAAAATTGTACATATAGAAATAGACCATGTGGTAGTAGATCATGGGGGACTTGGTCTTAAAATCTTTTTAAGCCAGCGCGACATTGCAGGCTTGTCCCTTGAAAACACCATGATTTATACCGAGCTTGTTGTTCGTGAAGATGACATTAGTCTCTATGGTTTTATCGAACCCTTGGACCGCGAGATCTTTCAGAGACTTCAAAAGGTAAGCGGTATAGGTGTAAAAACGGCCCTTGGTATTTTGAATATATTTAGCGGAAGAGAAATGATTAATTTCATCATTGAAGAAAATATGGCCCTTTTGACCCGGGCACCGGGTATCGGTAGAAAAACGGCCTCTCGTATGATTCTAGAGCTCAAGGACAATTTTGCCAAAGACTATAGTCTTATGGAAATAGAAAGCGGCGGCCTGCACGAAACAAAACAAGAGCTTCGAGAAGCCCTTTTGAGTCTGGGTTATGGAGGAGGAGAAATACAAAGAGCTCTTACTCAGTTGGACCTCTCCAAACCTATTGAAGTATTGCTTCGTGAAGCCCTAGGCCTCTTGGTGGTTTAAATGACAAACAAACGAATTATAACGCCGGAAATTCTGCTAGAAGAAAATAGAGAGCCCAGTCTACGCCCTCGTCATCTTGAAGAGTATATCGGCCAAACAAAAAATGTTGAACAATTAAAAATATTTATAGAAGCGGCAAAAATCAGAGAAGAACATCTTGACCATGTGCTTCTCTATGGCCCTCCAGGGCTGGGGAAGACCACTCTTGCCACCATTATAGCCAACGAGCTGGGAGTGGGCATAAAAATCACCAGTGGTCCTGCCATCGAGCGGCCCGGGGATCTTGCTGCCATCCTTTCGGGACTCAAAGAAAATGATGTCTTTTTTATCGATGAGATTCATCGCTTAAATCCCGCCATAGAAGAAGTTCTATATCCAGCTATGGAAGACTATGCTCTGGATATACTTATCGGAAAAGGTCCCTCGGCTAGAAGTGTTCGCCTTGAGCTTGCACCCTTTACTCTGGTGGGAGCAACTACCCGGGCCGGTGATCTTAGTAGTCCTTTAAGAGACCGCTTTGGAGTACTGATGCGTCTAGAGCTTTATAGTGAAGCAGAGTTGGAGCAAATATTAGAACGCAGCGCCAGAGTTCTGGGCGTTGAACTCAAAGCCTCTTCGAGAAAAGAAATTGCTCGCCGTAGCCGCGGGACTCCTAGGATAACCAATCGCCTTCTAAAGCGAGTCAGTGACTTTGCTTTGGTTCATAATCATGGTATTATTTGTGATGATATAGCCCGGGAGGCCCTACATTTATTTGAAGTTGATGAACTGGGTCTTGACAAAACCGATTTGAATCTTATACGAACCATGGCCACTCTTTTCGATGGAGGTCCCGTAGGTCTGGACAATTTAGCCGCTTCAACGGGGGAGGAAAGTTCAACCATTGAAGATGTTTATGAGCCCTATTTGATGCAGATTGGATTTATAAAGCGCACAGCCCGGGGTAGAATCCTACTGCCCCGTGCCTATGAGCACCTAGGCCTTTCCTTTGTAAAAGGTATAACTTTATTTGATGAGGTGAACAGTGAAGACATCTGATTTTAATTATGACCTCCCCGAGGAGTTAATAGCCCAGTCACCACTGGAAAAGCGCAGTGAAAGTCGTCTACTTTTACTTGGACGCAGCAGTGGAAAGATAAAAGAGGGTCATTTTTATGATATTGTGGATTATCTCCACCCAGGCGACGTGCTAGTACTGAATGATACCAAGGTTTTACCGGCCCGGGTTTATGGCGTAAAAAGCACTGGAGCTCGAGTGGAGTTTCTTTTTCTTGAACGACTGGATGAAAAACAGTGGAGCGTTTTAGTAAAACCTGGACGCCGAGCTAGGGTAGGAGATTGTTTTATTCTTTCGGATAAACTAAGTCTGGAAGTTCTAGAGATACTCGAAGATGGTCTTCGGCGTGTTAAATTATTTTATGAAGGAATATTCGAAGAAGTTTTGGAAGAAATTGGCACTATGCCACTGCCACCCTATATTCATGAAATACTTGATGATCAGGGCCGTTACCAGACCGTTTACGCTATGGTTACAGGCTCCAGCGCCGCTCCTACGGCGGGTCTACATTTTACCGATGAACTCCTAAAGAAAATTGCAGACAAGGGAGTGAAGATTGCCCGAATTACTTTGCATGTAGGGTTGGGTACTTTTCGGCCGGTAAAGAGCCAACGCATTGAAGAGCATATTATGCACGAAGAAAGCTATCGTCTCGATGAAAAAGATTCCCAGCTGATTTGCGGGGCAAAAAGAGTCATAGCCGTAGGAACAACTAGTGTTAGAACCCTAGAGAGTATTTATGCTAAATATGGCAAAATTCAAGCCGATGAAGGAAGAACGTCAATATTTATCTATCCAGGATTTACCTATAGGGTAGTGGACGTTCTTATTACAAACTTTCATCTTCCTGGTTCGACCCTTGTCATGCTGGTTAGTGCGTTTTCAACCAAAAATAATATTTTAAACAGCTATAATTATGCGATAAAAAATAAATTTCGTTTTTTCAGTTTTGGCGACGCCATGATGATTACGGAGGAACTTGATGTTTGAATTTGAACTAGAACATGTGGATAAATATACAGGAGCCAGAGCGGGGAAGTTTCACACCCCCCATGGAATTATTGAAACACCGGTTTTTATGCCTGTTGGAACCCAAGCGACTGTAAAGGCTGTGAGCACTGATTCTTTAAGAGATATGGGTGCTCAAATCATTTTAAGTAATACCTATCATCTCAATCTTCGTCCTGGAAGTGAGCTTATTAAGGCAGCCGGTGGACTGCATAAATTTATGAATTGGCATGGGCCGATTCTAACGGATAGTGGGGGTTTTCAGGTTTTTAGTCTTAGCGGTCTAAGAAAAATCACTGAAGAAGGGGTGACCTTTCAAAGCCATCTCGACGGTTCTAAGATTTTTATGAGCCCTGAGAGTTCGGTGCAAATACAAGAGAATCTAGGGGCTGATATTATTATGGCCTTTGATGAATGTGCACCGGCTTTAAGTGATAGAGAATATATTACCCCCAGTATGCATCGCACACTGCGATGGCTTCAGCGTTGCAAGGACGCGAAAACCCGTGAAGATCAAGCTCTTTTCGGTATAATTCAAGGAGGGCTATTTAAAGACCTTAGAATTGAATCGGCACAAAAGACCTGTGCTATAGAGTTGCCGGGATATGCAATAGGAGGTCTTAGCGTCGGTGAGACAAGAGAGCAGATGCTAGAGATTTTGGAAGTACTACGACCTTATATTCCTGAGGATAAGCCCCGATATCTTATGGGTGTTGGAACTCCCCAGGACTTTGTGGAAGGGGTTCTTCGGGGCATAGATATGATGGACTGTGTACACCCCACAAGGATCGCTCGCCATGGCATGGCTATGACCTCACAAGGTATGATTTCAATTAAAAGACAGGAGTTTAGAGCAGATTTTACAGCTCTTGACCCAGAGTGTTCCTGCCCCTGTTGTAGGGATTACACCAAAGCCTATCTACGCCATCTTTATAAATCCGGTGAAATGTTAAGTTCAATGCTACTAAGCATTCACAATCTCAATTTTCTCATTGGCCTAGCCCGTGAGCTGCGAGAAGCTATTTTTAATGATGAATCCGAGAAAATTCGCCAAAAACTTTACACTGTTATGGGTTATGCTAAGGTGTAAAAAGATTGCACAGGAAGCTTAACTATAGTAATATAAGAATGACATGAAAGGAGTTCAATATGCAAGATCCAATGTATTTAATACTCATCTATGGTGGTATGTTCGCTTTGATGTATTTTTTACTTATCCGACCCAATAAAAAGAAGACAAAAGCCGCTAAAGAAATGCGCGATAATCTTCAAATAGGTAATTATGTTACCACTATTGGTGGTTTTGTTGGAAAAGTAGAAAAACTTGGAGAAGATGAAATCACTGTCAACTTTAATGGCACATCCATCCTTATTAAAAGATGGGCGATCGGTTCGGTCGGAAAAGAGTGATTCAAGCACGATTTATCCGACGAGTAAACCGCTTTGTAGCAACCGTCGAACTTGAAGGCGTAGAGATTAAAGCTTACGTTCCAACTACCTCTCGACTCACAGAGCTTTTTTTCGAGGGAAACCCTGTCTTTTTAATTGACCATGGTATTGGGACCAGGAAATATCGCTATGCAATCGAAGGAGTTCTTAAAGAGGATTATTTTCTCAGTATAGACTCCATTCTACCCAACAGACTTTTTAAAGAGAGCTACCTTAAAGGAGAGCTGTCTTTTTTGGGTCTTAAAGGGGAGCTTAGAAGCGAAGTCAAAGTTAGTGATAGATCCAGACTGGATTTCCTAGTAGGGGATACCTATGTGGAAGTTAAGGGTGTTACTTTGGAGCGCGGGGGGATATCCTATTTCCCCGGCGCCCCAACAGAGCGAGGGATAAGGCATCTTCAAGAATTAGCCGAACTTTCAAGAAATAATCGGGCTATTATCGTGTATGTTATTCTTGCTAAATGCAAGGCTTTTAGCCTCAATCCTGAGGACAAGGCCTATATAGACGCTTTCCTTTCGGTACAAGATAGAGTGGAGACCGTAGCCTTGGCCTATGAAGGTTTTCCTAAGCCGGTTTTAAAAGGCCGGCT
>JAAYGQ010000238.1 GCA_012727635.1 Tissierellia bacterium
GTGCTTAATAAATCCACCGACGCCATTGAGGATCTCTATGCTCTTTTTAGAAATAAAAAACTCTACCGTTTTGTAAAAGCTGCCGAGGTGGCCGGTGCCCGCAGCCATAGCAAGGATCTTCTCATCGTTGTGGATACCCATAGACCAAATTTCACCGAAGCACCGGAGCTGCTTCCGCTTTTTGAACGGGTCGTCGTTATCGACCATCATCGCCGGGGAGCAGAGATTATTGAAAATACCTCGCTACTGTATCAAGAGCCCTATGCCAGTAGTGCTTCAGAGATGATCAGTGAAATTCTGCAGTATATTACAAGCGATGTTGTTCTGGAGCCTCTGGAGGCCAGCGCTCTTCTTAGTGGAATTGTTTTGGACACAAAGAATTTTGTCTTTAATACCGGGGTAAGGACCTTTGATGCAGCCTCCTTTTTACGAAGGCAGGGTGCCGACACCCGATTGGTGCGAGAGCTCTTTAAAGAAGATTTATTGGAAGCGGTTATCAAGAGCAATATCGTCAGTTCTTCGGTATTAATTGAAGAAGGCATTGCCCTCTCCGAGAGCAGTGAAGCTTCAGAAAATATAAAAACCATTATCAGCCAAGGGGCCGATGAACTCATTGATATAAAGGGAATACACACCTCCTTTGTCCTGGGGACTGACCCCCAAGGGAAAATCTATATCTCCGCCAGAAGCACCGGCGAGATGAATGTTCAGGTTATTCTTGAAAAGCTCGGTGGTGGTGGGCATCTCGAAACGGCGGGAGCTCAACTTGAAAATACAACGATAGAAGAAGCGAAGATACTACTCCTTGAAAAAATCAAGGAGAGTTTGGAGGTATAAATGAAAGTTATCTTACTAACCGATGTAAAAGGGATGGGAAAAAAAGGAGATTTACTGGAAGCCAAGGATGGCTATGCAAGGAATTATCTACTTCCCAGAGAATTGGCCATGGAGGCCACCCCATCAAATCTAAGAGAATTAGATCATCAGAATGCAGCAAAGGACAAAAAGGAAATAAAGGCCTTAGAAAAGGCAGAGGCACTCAAAAACAAGATGGAAAAAGAAGTCCTGGAAATGAAGGTCAAAGCCGGGGAAGCCGGTAGGATTTTTGGTTCTGTTACGGCTATGGATATTTCAACAGGGCTAAAAAGACTGGGTTACAACGTAGATAAAAAAAGGATCGTCCTTGAACATCCCCTCAAAACCCTGGGTGAACACGAGGTAAAACTTAAACTTCACCCCCAAGTCCAAGCAAAAATCCGTCTTCTTCTTGTTGGAGAAGAATAATGAATTTGCCCCATAGCATAGATGTTGAGAAAGCCCTTTTGGGTAGTATGCTACAAAACAAGAAAGCCATGAGTATTGGAATTGAGCAGCTGGAGGTCTATGACTTCTATGACGAAGCCAATGGCCTGGTTTTCTCGGCCATCTTTGAACTGGCTAGAAAAAGCGACAGTCTAGATGTTACTATGGTAAGGGATTATCTCCAAAATAAAGGAACTTTACTTCGAGTTGGCGGTGTTGAGTATCTTATTCATCTAACCGAAGCCGGGCTAAGGCCTTATAATGCTCTGAGCTATATCCAGTCTATCAAGGAAAAAAGTGTTCGCCGTAAGCTTATTGCCGCGGCCTCAGAAATCTCGGCGATTTCCAAGGACACAACAAAGGATGTGGATGTCCTTGGCGAAGCCGAGCGTCGCATATTTGATCTTGCCGATGAGACCACCCATAAAGGTCTTGTCCATGTGGGCAATGAACTCACAGAAATGATGGATCATTTGGAAGAGGCAGGCAATAATCCCGAGATTATGCGGGGTGTCTCTACTGGTTTTGTGGAGCTGGATTTAAAGACCAATGGTCTTCACAAAGGGGAACTGGTGCTGGTTGCAGCCAGGCCTTCTATGGGTAAATCCGCCCTGGCTATGAACATAGCCCAGCATGCCGCCCTACACGAAAAAAGAAATGTCTGTGTTTTTAGTCTTGAAATGGGAAGACCTTCTCTTCTTTACCGTGTTCTGGCTTCGGAGTATTTGATTTCTTTATCCAATATTCTTTCGGCTAAGCTCACCGGTGAAGACTGGAAGAAACTCAGTAGAGGAGTTGGAGCTCTTTCCACAGCCCCTCTATATATTGACGACACTTCGGGTATAAGTGTTATGCAGATAAGAAGCAAGCTTCGTCGCCATCGCTTGGAGTTCGGCGAGGTAGATCTTGTAGTGGTGGACTATTTGCAACTTATGGACGGCGGCGGTGGAGAAAATCGCCAGGTCGAGATTTCCAGTATTTCTAGGGGGCTTAAGAGCCTTGCTAAGGAATTTAATTGTCCCGTACTGGCCCTTTCCCAACTCTCCCGGGGCCCTGAAACCCGAACCAATAAAAGACCCTTGCTTTCGGACCTAAGAGAATCGGGAGCCATTGAGCAGGACGCCGATGTGGTTATGTTTATATATCGTGAAGATTATTATAATAAGGAAACAGAACTAAAAAACATCAGTGAGATTATTATCGCCAAGCAGCGTAACGGTGAAACCGGAACGGTTCAACTGGCCTGGCTTGGGCAACATACGAAATTCGCCGATCTTCATCGGGAATAATTGGAGTGAAAATGAAGAAAAAACAAAAAGAACTGATTGCGAAGATCCTAGTGGGCGTTCTTGTTTTAGCCTTGATTGCCCCTCTTGTTATAGGGTATTTTTAGTGATTGAAAAGACCGAGTGGACAAGTAAGGGCGTTAAAATTACTTTGCAGGGCGAAGAGTATCTTATCCATACCAAGGCCTATCTTGAAGCAAATGTTTGCGAAGGCCAAGAGGTGGATTTGGATGCTCTTCTTCTGCGCTCGGGCTATTACTATGGCCTTGAGAAAGCCGAGGGCTATTTAATCCGAGGCCTACGCACACGAAAACAACTTGCAGATTATTTGCTTGCCAGGGACTTTGTGGACCCCCTAGAATCGATTTTGGACTTTCTGGAAGAAATGGGCCTTATCAATGACCTTGAATACGCTAGAGTGTATTACGAGCAAGAGCGTCGTCATCGGGGCAGCTACGCCATTATTCAAAGATTAAGACAAAGGGGGGTGGCCTCGGCTGTCCTAGCCAAAATAGAGATGCAAGAAGATCCCAAGGACGTCTTAGAAATTCTCCTTAAGAAATATAGTTTCTGGGAGGATATCGACTATAAAGAGGAAGTAAAACGAAAAAACTTCCTTCTAGGTCGAGGTTTTAACCACGAAACCATAAATAAAGCAATAAAATGTGCGAAAAATCGCAAATTAGAAGATAAAGATTGATAAAACGGGTAAAATATAATAGAATTATCCTTGGAAAAAAAACAGGAGGAAGAAAATGGAATTTAAAGAAACGAAAAGAGAAAATGGTGAAGCCACCATTGAATACCAAGTGGATTTTGAGGAATTTGTTCCTTTTTTAGAAACAGTTTATAAAAAAGAGCGGGGCAAGTTTACCATCCCAGGATTTAGAAAGGGAAAAGCACCCCGTGCATTGATTGAGCGCCACTATGGTGAGGACATTTTTTATGATGATGCCCTTAATGCCATGATTCCTGATCTCTATGACAAGAGTATTGTGGAGCTTGAGCTCGATCCCGTTGCACAACCTCATTTTTCTATGGAAAAACTAGATAAAGAAACCGGCATCCTTCTGAGTGCCCTTGTGTCTCTCTATCCAGAGGTAAAACTGGGTCAGTATAAAAATCTAGTGGTGGAAGCCATGGATGCTGCAGTTAGCCCGGAAGAAGTCCAGGCAAGGCTGGAAGCAGAAGTGGAAAAAAATGCTCGTATGGTTCCCGTAGAACGATCCCAGGAAGGGGACACAGTCATCATTGACTTTGTTGGAAGTGTTGATGGAGTAGAGTTCGAAGGGGGAGCTGGAGAAGAAGTAGAACTTACTCTTGGAAAGGGAGAATTTATCCCCGGTTTTGAAGAGCAGCTCACCGGAAAAACCACTGGAGAACATGAAGTTATCGTTACTTTTCCCGAAGATTATCCCGAAGAAAGCCTAGCGGCAAAAGAAGCCCTCTTCAAAGTGGTTATCCAGGACATTAAGAGAAAAGAACTACCAGAGATAGATGATGAACTGGCGTCGGACCTTTCGGAATTTGAAACCCTAGAGGAATATAAAGCCGATCTTAAAGAAAAGTTAGAAGAGGAAAAGAAAAATTTCGCCGAAAATAAAAAAGTGGAAGACGCTCTGATTCAGGCTATAGAAAATATGGAAGTTGTTCTTCCCAAGGCCATGGTGGAAGAAAGTATAGACAGAAAAGTTCAAGAAATGGACCATGAGCTTCGCCAACAGGGTTTTAGCCTAGAGCAGTTTTTACAAATGACAGGAGAAAGTCCCGAAGATTTCCGCTCCCACTATAAGCCCAAGGTAGAGCTTGATATCAAAAAAGAACTTCTTCTGGATGCCATTATTAAAGAAGAGGGCCTTGAGATTAGTGAGGAAGAAATCGATGCTTCCATCAAAGAGCAATGTGAACTTCATAAAATGGAAGAGGAAGAGTTAAGGAAGATTTATGGCCAGGATGACTATGCTTATCTTAAGCAGAGTATGATGATGGATAAGGCGCAAAAATTAATCCTTGACAGTGTCGAGGTAGCCCAGTGAATCTTGTTCCCATTGTAATCGAGAAAACACCCCAGGGAGAGCGCAGCTATGACATCTATTCCCGACTTCTTCGAGATAGAGTGCTCTTTATTTCCGGTGCTATCGATGATAACGTTGCCAATTCTGTGGTGGCCCAGCTTCTCTTTTTAGAGAAAGAAGACCCCGATTCCCCCATTCACATCTACATTAATTCCGGGGGTGGATCGGTTTCAGCGGGTTTTGCCATCCACGACACCATGCAGTTTATCAAATGTCCTGTGTCCACAATATGCGTGGGCATGGCGGCCTCTATGGGTGCTTTCTTACTTGCTTCGGGTACCCAGGGGATGCGCTATGCTCTTCCCAACAGCGAAGTTATGATTCATCAGCCCCTGGGCGGCGTCCAGGGACAAGCGGAAGATATTCGCATTAGCGCTGAGCACATCTTGGATCTAAGAAAAAGACTCAATACTCTTCTTAGTCAGTACACAGGAAAGACATTAAAGAAAATAGAAAAGGACACAGATCGAGATAATTACCTCAGCGCTAAAGCAGCTCTGGACTACGGTATTATCGACGAGGTTCTTGAAAAGAGGAAATAAGTGCAGGAAAAGAAAAAGAAATGTTCCTTCTGTGGACGCGAAGAAGATGAGGTTAGGGGACTGGTAAGTGGTCCCAAGGCCTCCATTTGTGATGAGTGCGTCTTGCAGTGCAGTGAACTCTTTTTTGATGACGAAAAGGCCGAGGACTTTCTCACTCGCCTGGATAGGGAGTCCATTCCAAAACCTAAAGAGATCAAGGCCTTTCTAGATGATTACGTTATTGGTCAAGACGAGGCAAAAAAGATTCTAGCTGTGGCGGTATACAATCATTACAAGCGCATCGAAAACACTACCGATGTAGA
>JAAYGQ010000239.1 GCA_012727635.1 Tissierellia bacterium
ATTTGATAAAATTAGGGTTAAAGGGCGGAAAGTATTTTACTATAGCAAACCCAACTTTTTCTTCAAGTTACAGTGCTTATCGAAACCAAGTGCTACCCAACCAACTGAATAAATTTCGATGTAGAGCTGTAAAGGTGGATACTCCTACTGCTGAGATCGTAAAGGAATTGAATAAGTTTAAACCTTCTATCCTTTTTGCATACCCCACAGTTATGCAATTATTATTGCCCCATATTAAATCAGGCAATCTTAAGATAGATCCTGATATTATTGTTTTAGGAGGAGAAACTTGTTTTCCAGAATTAAAAGAAGAACTGGAAGAAAATTTCACAGCTAGAATACTCAATGCCTATGCCTGTACTGAAGCCAATATGATTACCACACAATGTAGTGAGGGTCGTCTACATATAAATATTGACTGGGTTATAATTGAGGCCGTGGACGTTAACAATAATCCCGTTGCTAAGGGTGTTTTGTCCGATAAAGTTCTGCTTACCAATCTCAGTAATTTTCTTCAACCTATCATTAGATATGAACTTACCGATAGAATTGCCATCTACGATGAACCATGTAAATGCGGCAGTGTCATGCCCTACCTGTATGTGGAAGGTAGAAGCAATGATATGCTAGAGTTTGAAGGGGTAGAGGGACTTGTGGAAATTTCTCCTATGGCCCTAGGCATATTAGGTAAAGTCACAGGACTTATTCAATATCAGATAATTCAAAAAAGCCACAACTTAATGGAACTTAGGTTAAAATGTCAAAATGGATATGATAAGGCTGAACTTTTTAGTCAGGCTAACGAGTATTTTCTAGAGATTTTTAAGAATCTGGGAGTTGAAAATGTCGAATTCTTACTGTCCGAGGATGAACCAAAAACTGATCCCATCAGTGGTAAACTTAAGTTTGTGATTAAAGAAATGGATCTAAATTAGTATCTATCTATAGGAATAGAATTATAAATAGCCTTGAAAAACTTAATCCTTATAAAGACCTAGATTAAAAGATTGAAAGTTGCTGGAGATTTTGGGATGTTAAGTGAAGTTTTTCGTGTTTTAGCTTAAGTAAATTTGATTACTGGTACATGGAGGTCTAGGCTTTATTCTTAAGACTACACAGATGAGAAAATCTCTCTAAAGTGCCTATGTCAAAGCTAGATCGGGCCATGATACCGAGCAAGGCTTTAGCCTAGTGAGATATAAATTGCAGCAAATTCATTGAACAAGTTCTGTGTAATTCAATGCGCATGTTAGCAATGATTATTTGGCCAATTCAAAGAAATATATCTATGGATTCTCACTCATATTCCATTTTTGGAGGATCGATGGAAAAAACAATAAATATACTGAAAAATCCCTATTGACATGCGATGGATATCCTCTAGGAGAAAACTGAAATGTATTATTTTGAAATTGGTATTTTATGATGACTAATTCTAAATTTAAAGATTATCTTGCTTTGCACGGCGTCATATTCCTGTCTTCTTTTAGTATTATAGTTTCTAAGCTAGCTTCGGATGTTCCCTTCTTATCGGGAAAATTCATTTTTTATTTCTACCTGCTCAATTTTCTTTCCGTTATTTTTGCCATTGTATGGCAACAAGTTATCAAGCGAATTCCTCTAAATACCGCCTTTTCAACGAGATCCTTGGGAATTATTTGGGGGGTTCTTTGGGGAATTATTTTCTTTGAAGAAAAATTAACTCCTATGATGATAGCTGGCTCTTTAATTATCATCCTAGGTATTGTTTTAGTGGTATATGCCGATGAATAAAGCAACCTTGGCAATTATTATCTTGATCTTCATGGCTCTTCTTACCTCCGTCGCGCAAATTTTACTCAAAAAAAGTGCTTTGAAAGATCACTCTTCAAGGGCGAAAGAATATTTCAATCCCTACGTATACATAGCCTATACTTTAATTTTTACCAGTATGATGAGCCATATTTATGCATATAAGTTTATCCCACTTTCTCTTGGGCCAATAATAGGGTCTACGAGCTATATCTTTGTGTCAATCTTAGGTTATTTCTATTTGGAAGAGAAGATGAATAAACAAAAAATTCTTGGGATTTCTTTAATAACCCTTGGAGTAATAATTTTTTCTCTTGGAGGAGTTTAAATACATCGTTTAGTTTTTGAAAGCTATAATCTTTGTAGAAATATCTTTTTAATGGTGGAGGTATTCTAAAAAAATATAAATTACTGAACTTAATTTTACCGGACTGAGAGATTAAGAAAAAATCAAGTTTTCTCAAACTAAATTGACAAGAATTTATTGTTGATGAATTGTCAAGTCAAGTGCGCCACTTCGTGTAGAAATACTTGAATGGGCGATTTCCAGCCTAAACATTTTCTTGGTCTGTTGTTAATTAGGTATAAATTCTGGGTTAGTTCCTCCTCAGAAA
>JAAYGQ010000240.1 GCA_012727635.1 Tissierellia bacterium
GGATAGGGTGTAATGTTAAAGTCTACAAAGGCTCCGTAATACCAAATGGGTGTATTGTTGCCTCGGATTCGATTGTCAAAGGTAGGTTTGATAAGGAGAATTGCCTTATTGGTGGTAATCCTGCCAGAGTTCTTAGAGAGGATGTTAGTTGGAGATAATGGAAGTGTTTATTTCAACCCAAAAGGGTACCAGTATTTCATTCCAAAAGTATACCATTCTAACTTAATTAAAAAGGTCAACAGTACCCTGTTCCAGGGGTACCCCTGGAACAGGGTACTGTTGAGGCGTCGATTTTCGCGATTTTCTTCATTTTTCACTCATCATCTTTTTGGTTTCTTTCAAACGGTAGGAATCTCCCTCCATATTCACTAAGTGGGCCCGATGGGTTATTCTGTCTACTAAGGCGGCTGTTAATACGGGATCTCCGAAAATCTCCTGCCAACGGTCAAAACCTAAATTGGTGGTAATGATGGTTGATTTCCTCCCGGCTCTGAGCGAGAGATGGTTAAATAACAACTCGGCCCCATTTTTATCAAATGAGACATATCCAAACTCATCACATATTACCAGATCGTACTTCTCGAACTTAGCTTCCAGCCTCTGCAATGTGTGGTTTGAGTGGGATTCTCGAAGTTGGGTCAACAGGCCGTGGACGCTTGTAAACAACACTTTATAACCCTGCAGGCAGGCCTTGATGCCTAAGCCTATGGCCAAATGTGTTTTTCCTGTATTATGCAAAGCTATACATTATACAGGTAATGTAAAGCAAATGATAATGTAAAGTAAATCAACCAAATTACTGTTTATCAGCATTGATCTATTCATTCACTTTACATTATATTTTAAATCAAAATAGACAATAGTGTCTATCAAACTTTAAAATATGATGTGATGGAACAAAAAAAGCAAACCATTGATGAGTTAACGGAAGACTTCCTCCGTTATTTAAGAAGCATCCGCAGGTCAGAGTCTACTGTAAGAAAGTACCTGTTAGCATGGGAAAAATTAAAGACTTACATGGCGGTTCATCGGAAGAAAATTTATACCGCTAAAATTGGCGAAGCCTTTCTTTTGTCGGAGCTTGGGAAATATCAGTTCGAGAACCTATCAGTGACCAAAAAGAACTTTGTAAGTAAAATCGAAGCTCTTGATGATTATCAAAACACAGGCAGAGTCCTGCTTGGAATAAGAAGAAAACCCCCGAGAGAGCTGCATGGAGTAATAGGAAAATCTATGATGGACTTCATTGATTATAAAACAACAATTTATAGTCTGGAAAATGCGACAATAACTAGCCATAAGATATACCTGCATGCGCTCAATAGCTTCTTACGTGAAAAAAGAATCAGATCGGTTCGTAGAATCACGTCTTCAGAGATTTTGCAATTTGCTGCTAGACTTAATCCTCATAAGCCAGCAGCAAGATATGTAGCTCTATCCATTTTCAGGGGTTATATGCGTTATTTGTTTGAAATGGAACTTGTCAGCATTGATTACTCAAGGAAAATACCATCGGATAATTATAAACAACAGCCTAAACTGCCTTCCACTTTTACAAAAGAAGAGATTGAGCAATTTATCAGTTCCATTGACAGAGGCAACCCTAAAGGAAA
>JAAYGQ010000241.1 GCA_012727635.1 Tissierellia bacterium
AGCATAGCAACCCAAAGAACAAGGCGGAAGCCAATGGCGGAGAAGGTAGGTAGTTCAGCTATGCCCTGGGCGACTCCTACGGTAAAGGGGTTCATCCAACCACCAATAAAACCGGCAGCGGCACCACTAAAGATCATTGCCGTACCCACCATGGCATCATAACCCAGGCTCCTTGCCAGGGCGATACCAATGGGCACGAAGACAATGGTCTCCTCACTCATACCAAAGGTGGCTCCTCCTAGGGAGAAAACAAGCATAATAACAGGAATCATAAGATTTTCTTTGCCTTTAAATTTAAGGGCAAGGTTGCCAATACCATCTAAAATCGCTCCGGTACTGTTAATAATACCAAAGGCGCCACCCACTACAAAGATAAAGAAAACAATCTCGGCAGCAGCGACCAGTCCTTTGGGTACAGCCTGCATAATTTCAAAGGGTGGTACGGGGCTTGGGTCGACATAGTGAAAGGTTTCAGAGTCAACTACATTGCGTGTAGAGCCGTCGGGCATGGTAATCTCAACGCGATCATATTGGCCTGCGGGCAAAATATAGGTTAAAATGCCTGCTAAAACAATGATTGCGAAGATGATTACGTAAGTATGAGGAAATTCCCTCTTTTTCTTTTGATTCATAATGACCTCCATTTATAAGATAAATCAAGTTTAACATATCAAAAGTTGTCCTACAACAATAAATTAATAATCCACAGAGTTAATAACTTATTTGCATTTTTCTTTTAGGAGTTTGATAAAGAAATCTTCATCTACATTGGCTCCAGTAATAATCATAGCGGTTTTTTTGTTATTAAATCTTTCTTTGTACTTTTTTAGGGCGGCGTAGCAAACGGCACTGTCGGGTTCTACCACTACCTTTTCCTTTAAAAGTAGATCCCACAGGGCTTCTTTGACCTCTTCGTCGTTAACAAATAAAATTTCATCCACCAGCTCCGATGCTCTTTCATAGGAGTGATGGGCAATCCCCCCCACTAGGCTGTCGAGGATGGTTTCTCCCTCAAAGGGAAAGAACTTTGTCCACCTTCTCTTTTCTATGTTTTCGCTCATGGCAGGGCAATAATCGGGCTCCACACCAATAATTTTCACCTGGGGATATCTTTCTTTGAGATAGCTTGCACAGGCTGTAATCAGCCCTCCACTGCCAATAGGGGCCATTAGGATGTCCAGATCTGGCACTTCTTGCATTATTTCTAGGGCAAGGGTGCCTTGTCCGGTTACGCCCAAAGGATCTTCCCGGGAATCCACTTTGGTAAAATTCCCTTCCTCTAGAAGTTTTTCCCCAATCTCATTGGCCTGATCAAAATTTTCGCCGACAAAACGCAGTTCTCCCCCAAGTTTTGCAATCTTTTCTTGTTTTGGTTTTGGTGTAGTGTGGGGAGCAAAGATAACCGGAGGTCTCAGGCCCAGAAGACTGGTCCCATAGCACAGACTTACTCCGTGATTTCCCGAGGAGATGGCTGCCGTGGTTCTTTTCTTTTCTTCCTCGGTAAGTAAAGTGAGTTTTGCTAAAACGCCGCGGATTTTGTAGCTACGCACCACAGGTTGTTCATTTTCCATTTTCATATAAACCCATGTTTTATCATCGCTTAGTAGCACACTTTTTTCCAGCCGAGTTTTCGTTATATAGGGTTTGATTCGTTGATACGCCTTTTCTACATCTATTGCTTTAAGCATTAAGCCTCCCATCTTTCTTTGGCTTTTTCAAGATTCTTCTTTGAAAAAAGCCACTGATCCGCCAGTAAAATTCCCAGGGTTATAAATATCATAATTAAGAGTATTTTGTGATAACTGCCGGTAATGTCATAGCTCAGTCCGTTGACAATGGGTGAAAACATGCCCCCAAGGCTGGCTGAAGCCGCAAGAATACCATAAATGCTGCTGTAATCCTTTTCACCAAAAACGCTTCGGGTTAAAAAGGGATCCACCATGGTGCCATGGGCACTGCCAATTCCCGTACCCAAAACCACCAGTATAAGAGCCAGTCTGTGTTGTCCGTAATATAGGCCCACCAGAGAAAGCACAGAACCAGCCACGGAGATACTAAGGGCTCTTCGAAGGCCAAATCGGTCCAGTAGCCCTCCAAGAAGAAGCTTTCCCACAGCTAGGGCGGCCATAGTGGCGGCAACAACATTGGCGGCAAAGGCAAAATCATAGCCTATATCCACCAGATGGGGCGCTGCCGTTACCATAGAAGTATTAATGGAGAAGTTCGCCACAGCGCTCATTAGGGCAATCATCCAAAAATAAGGCAAAGCTTTGGCGGCTTCTAAACTTATGCCTGCGCCAACTTCTTCGACTTCCTTTCTCCCGTAGGCCCTTAGGCCCATATCTTCGGGCTTTTCTTTCATAAGAATAAATACAGTGGGTACAATAACTATCAACATGGCCAGGGCCTGGAGTTGGTAGCTTCTTTGCCAGCCGTAGGTTAGAATCCACTTACCGGTAAGATTGTTGAAGAGCATACCCCCTACTCCACTGCCCATAAGAGCAAGTCCCAGGGCAAAACCCCTTTTTTCTTGAAACCAATTGCTTACCACCACCGATAGGGGTACTACACCGATAAAGCTATTTGCCATGGCACCTATCAAAGTCAAAAGATAGATTTGCCATATATTCGTTACAAAACCAAATAAGATATAGGTTAAGACAAGAACAAGGCTCATAATCTTCATAGTGCCCACCATGGGAAAACGTCTGAAAATCCTCCCGGCAAAAAGAGACAGGATCATTTGCACAAGACTGCGCAGGGTCATGGTAAAGCTAATTTCTGAGCGTAAAAATCCAAATTCTTCACTGATGGGTACAAGAAATAGACTGGCAGTATTATAGACAATACCCCAGCCCGTGCTCATCAAAAGAAAGCTCGCCCCAACAACAATCCAACCATAATATATCTTTTTCACTTGGTTTTACAGAATACGATAGACCGCCGTACAATGGTCCCGATGGGCTACATCCAGGATTAAATCGCGTCCTACCTCGATTCCCTCTTCCTCTAGAATTTTCTCAACACTGATTCTTGCCAGCTCGGGGTAATTGTTTTTTTCACTAAGGTGGGCCAGCATGACAAAACGCAGTCTCTTCTCTTCCTTATAAAGCCTGGAGATAAGTCTTCCTGCCGCTTCATTGGAGAGGTGGCCCTCCTGGCCTAAAATTCTTCTTTTAAGATGATAGGGATAGGGACCAACCCGCACCAATTCTTCATCGTGATTGGCCTCCAAGATCAAGAAATCACTGGGGCGAAGCATCTCCATAACACTCTCGGATACGTGGCCTAGGTCCGTGGCAATACTGAGAAATTTATCATTATACCCCATGCGAAAGCCTAGGGTCATGGGTGCATCATGGGGAAGCTCAAAGCTCTCAATCCGCAAAGCATCTAGATCAACAATGCCACCAGTTAGAGCCTTTACTCTATCATTGGGGCTTAGATGCAAAGCCTCCAAGACCGATTCATGGGCATAAAGATCAAAGCCATGGCGCCTAAAAAGCACTTCCAGTCCCCGAGTGTGGTCTCCGTGAACGTGACTAAGAAAGACAGCATCTATATCCTCTATGGATTCGCCAATCTGTTCAAGGCTTTTTACAATTCTTCGAGCACTAAGGCCCACATCAATCAGGATTTTTGTCGATGAAGTCTTAATAAAGTGGCAGTTTCCTGAACTTCCACTGACAAGCGAACAATATTCAAACATATTTTTCTCCTATTTTTATTGTATCAGAGTATAGGTATAATAAAAAGACCAAAGGGCTTTGCTTGCCACCCCATACAATTATAAGTATAATGGAAAAGGAGGCAACAGCATGAATATTCAGTTAAAACCAACTAGTTTTGACTTTGGCGTTACCGCCATAGAACATCTATTTATTGACGAATTTATGCCCTACTGCGGGCTTATTGAACTTCAAGTCTATCTTCTTGGTCTACGTTTCGCCCAAGAAAA
>JAAYGQ010000031.1 GCA_012727635.1 Tissierellia bacterium
TAAAATCAAGATAATCGTTTAGTATATCTGAATCCAAGAAATATTGACCATGGAAATTTCTAATAGCAAACCAATTGGGCTCAAATATTTTCTCTATATCTTCTATTCCTATTGTTTTTAATATCATTGAAGTAAACTCGTAATTGTTTTTTCTACAACTTTCTCCTCCACCAATATTATATATATTTCTCCAAAATTCCTTGGGCAACTCCTTTGTACATATATTAGCTAAAAGCCTTCCAGAGTCATCTGCAGTGACCCACTCGAGAACATTTTTTAAAGGTTGGTGAAATATTATTCCATCCAATGTAGAAACAAGCCCAGTATGTAGCATGCCAGTTTGACGCAAGCTTACCCAATACTCAAGTCCGGATTCGATGATTTTTCTTTCTGCCGCAATCTTAGTAACAGCGTAATTGTCAAAAATACTGGGCTTGATCGGGTCTCCCACTCTACCCCAATGAATAGGTGGTAGTCTGTCTCCGGTTTGAGCTACGGTTCCAATGTAAACCAGTTTAACTTGATGGAGCCCGAGTTCATCAATGGCTTTTAGTATATTCTCCACAGAACCTACATTTATACGCCAAGCCAGTTCAGGCTTACCATCTGCTTCGGGGGAAACAAGGGCAGCTAAATGTAAGATATAATCCACACCTTCAAGGGAAGCCTTTACATCTTCATAGTTGGTTATATCCCCCCAAACAATTTCAATATCAATATAGGGCGCCATCATTTTTCTGTTTTTTTCCGTGGGCCTAACCAGCGTTACTATATCTAAATGATCACTGCATTTGACTAAATGAGACAATCCCTCTCTTCCCATGCTTCCGGTAACCCCACTTATAAATACTTTTTTCTCATATGCCCACTCTCCTTTTTGCCTTCTGCTTTTCTATTCTTTTATTACCCAAAGAGTCTGCATCTATTTGTATTAGGACTTATGAAAGGATATTTTTCTTTCCGACCCGTCCCCCGCTATGTTTTCTCAAATGATAAATACAAAGCTATCGACTAATAAAATTCTCACTTCTATACTGAAATTAAAAACACCCAAGTATGACACTTAGGTGTTTCTTTATGAAACAATATCTGAGGCTTTGAAACTTAGTACCCTCAGCTCATTTTCTGCCTCTAGTTTTCTCCCTCTTTGCTATATTAGAGTGTATCTGCAGGTTTTCTACCAGGGCATTGCTTCTTAAAGATCTAAGTTTTGTGTATCTCGTCCCTTGCGATAGTTATCCCAGTTATAATTCGCTTTATTCATACTTTCATTTTCAGAAAAATTCTTAAATACTGATTCTCTATTGTCATTATCATCAACAATGACTAGTATTTTGCCCTGATTTAAATAACTCTCATATTCCTTTGCATCGGTTTCGTTGAGGCCAGCATCAATGAAAGCTCCCGTAATTCCACCGATTGCACCACCGGCCACAATACCTGTAAGGGTTATAGCGATTGGCCCCGCGGCTAAAAAAGGTCCAACTCCAGGAATTGCCAGTAGGCCTAGGTCAAGTAATAAAGCTCCAATTCCCCCTAGAAGCCCCCCTGCCAAAGCCCCGCCTTTTGTTGTAGTAAAGGTATCGCACTGAACATTTGCATCGGTTCCACCTTCAACTTGTACTAGCTGATCACATTGTTTTGCTAGTACTGAAATTTGTTCGGCAGTATAACCATCTAGTTTTAGTGACTGTATCGCCTTAATAGCATTTTCTTCTGTTTCAAATACTCCTATTATTGTTTTATTCATCATCCTATCCTCTCTAAAAATATAAAACGCGAAGAGTACCATCCATATATTCTGGTATGAGTAGCTATAATATTTTTAAATACTTAATTAGGCATAGGTTCTTATAGTAGTTCTACCCGAGAGATTTATATTAAAACCAAGGCAAGTATTTTATTTCCATCAAATTTGCCTATGGCTCAAAACTTTTCTTAGGCCTATTCTTGATATTGCAATTTAAACAGTGGTCCTTTGAAAGGTTTTATCGGAACTGAAATCATTCTAAGGTAAAGATTTTTATCACAATACATCAACCCCTAGTGTGAACTCACGAAAAACCCTAAGTCACTAATTAAGAAAACCCAATTAAAATGCCAATAATAATTTAACATAAACACAGAGTGAAACTCTTGGTGAAGTTTGAAAGGCCTTAATCATGCCATTGTTACCTATCATGATGGCATAATAGGATCCCCTCAAAGAGCAAAACCTTTCTGTTCATTTTCTACTATCTTTTGATTTCATACCTCAATATTCGGTGATAGAGTGGATTCTCTATCAGCAAAAAATAAAACCCCTTAGGTCAAGAGGTTTTACTTGTATCTAAATTTCTATTTTTCTATACTCTTCATCGTTAGAATGAGCTGACTAAAGGATATCAATCAGTCGACATTTTCCATGCGCTGAAGGTATCTTGCCAAAGGTCTCTTAACCATTTCACTGACAACAAAGTAAGCCAGGGCCAACAGAACAATCAAGCCAAGATGGGCAGGGGTCGGAGGAAGAAACTGAAAGAAATTTGCCGTAAGGGGAATCAGTGGCAAAGCAATGGTTAAAGCAATTGCCCCTAGCGATAGCCAAATGATTAGGGGTGCAGGCTTGCCTGCCTTTTCTATGGGAAGCATAGAGCGAATAGAAAACAGCAAGAGCAGCTCCGTTAGCACGCTGGCTATAAACCAATTTGTCTGAAGAACTTCCGGTGATATTTTATAGAAAAGCAAAAAATACATAAAGTCAAAGACAGTGCTTACCAGGCCAAGGACAATAAAGGTAGTGTACAGTGATTTAAAATCATATTTCTGTGGATATTCAATCTCCTCCTTATTGACCCTATCAAAGGCGATAGCCATCATGGGAAAATCAGATAGGAGATTAAGGAGTAAAAGTTGTTTTGGAAGCATTGGTAAAAAACTGATCAACAAAGATCCAATGGCCACTGCGTAGAAATTCCCAAAATTAGCAACTAGAGTTGCACGGATGTATTTCATAGTATTGACATGGGTTTCTCGTCCAAGGCGAATGCCATCGACAATTACACGCAGATCATTTTCCAAGAGAATAATGTCCGATGCTTCTCTTGAGACATCGGAGGCCGATTGCACAACCATAGATACATCGGCAGCCTTTAGGGCCGGGGCGTCATTGATGCCTTCGCCTAAAAAACCTACTGTGAATCTCTCTTTAAGCAAATTGATTAAATCCAGTTTTTGTTCAGGTGTTGTTCGTGCAAAAACCCGAATGCTTCCAACAATCTTATGCTGCTCTCCACTGGGAAGTTTGAAAAAGTCCGTTGCCGTGATTACCTCTTTGCTGTCAAAGACTAGTCCTGCTTCTCTTCCAACGGCCTCGGCAACTACCAGGGCGTCTCCTGTAATAATCGTGATGGCAACGTTCATTTCATTGGCTAATTTCACCGTCTCCACGGTTGTTGATTTCAAATTGTCAACAAAAGAGATAAAGCCAGCGAATCTAGGGCCTTCCCCGAGATTATAACTCACTCCCAGCACCCGGTGCCCAAGTTTTTCTTCTTCCTCCACCCATTGTCCGATAAGCGAATCATCGATTAATCCCTGATCATGGAAGTATTCTTGACTCCCTCTTCTAATGTGAAGTTCAGTGCCACTACTGTGGCGTACAATGGCCCCATTGCTTCGAATGGCAGGATCAAAGGCTTCTTCTCTTATCAGCGAGTATTCTTCTACTTCTTTGCGCTGCTCTGTCGTTAGGGACTCATCCGAGGCCCGGTCAAAGGGTTCGGGAATTCTTTCTTTTAGCCCAATGGCTGCAAGGCGGGATAAAATTAGCGGATGATACTCTGAGTCAGGCATCTGAAAGAAATCGGTAAAAATCAGATGATTTTCTGTAATGGTTCCCGTCTTATCAGTACATAGTAAATTCACAGACCCAAGATCTTGAACCGACGTCAATCTTTTTACCACAACATTTTTCTTGGCGAATTTCAAAGCTCCGCTAGAAAGGGCAAAGGTCAAGACTAGGGGCAGTGCCTCGGGAATTACCGATACGGCCAGAGCAATGGAGAAGATTAGCAGTTGCGGTATATCCGCTGCTTTTCCTTTAAGGGCTATATTGGCTAATATGACCAGTAGCAGTGTAATCAGTGTTGTCTTTAAAATAAACTTACTGATACGATCAATCCCCTTAACCAAATCACTGTCGGCTTGCACTTCAGAAGCTGTTTTCGCAATTTTTGCAAGCTTTGTATTCATGCCGGTTTCACTGACTTCAGCCAGCGCATTGCCACTGACGATGACCACACCCTGTAAAAGCCTGTTTTCTTCTGTGATGGTCTGCCCCTTGTCAGAGACAGGCCTTTTTATAACCGGGATGCTCTCTCCTGTAAAGGTAGTTTCATCTACCTGCAAACTTCTTTCCTGAAGAAGGATGCAATCTGCCGGAACAATATCTCCGGACTCAAGACTTAGGATGTCACCAGGAACCAGATTATCCGTTGGGATTTCCTGGCTCTGTCCATCTCTTATAGCAGTGATACTGCTGCGCAAATAGCTTTTAAGTTTATCTGCCGCCGCATTGGACTTGTATTCTTGGTACACATTAAGGGTTGTTCCTAGGATAACAAAAAAAAGAATAAATCCTGCGTCAATAGGTTCTCCTAGGCCATAGGTTATAGCGGCTGCCACAATCAAAAGCAAATTGAATATACCTTTGAACTGTCGGAGTATAAGTTTTAGTAGTCTATATTTTGGTACCGGTAAGGCGTTGGGCCCGTGGACCTTTAATCTTTCCTGGGCCTCCTGTCTAGATAGGCCAGTAATTTGTACTTCCATACATTTGATCCTCCTGTAAATGTTTCTTTTGAAGCTCGTCTTTGCCGATGTATAAGCTATCTCGATAAATTCTAATCAATCTATACCTTACCCCATACCCACCTTTATATGTATTTACTTGCTTCTTTTATGCTGAGTTTCGATAATTCCTTTTCATATTTATGAATAAACCCCCTAACCCATGAGGGATTTGTCTTGCTGTAATCCCTTAATGCCCATCCTAGGGCCTTATTAATGAAAAATTCATGGGATCCAAGATTATTAACTATTATTTCTTCCAGGAGTTCCTTTTTCATCTTTTCTTTTCTAAACATCTGATGGTTAATGGCAATTCTCCTTAGCCAAAGGTTCTCTTCTAGGCTCCACTGCACCATAATCTCATCGCCCTGGGAGTCTTTGAGGACAAGGTCGCCTATGGTTCTATGGAGTCCATCCACTGTATCCCACCAAGATTTAGTAATAATTAAGTTCTTAAGTCTTTCTATGTCTTTAAAAACAAGCAAGGGATTCATATGCTTCAAATAATCAACGGCAACATACTGGGCTTCCCTATAGGGTTTTTCCCAGCAATAATCAACAAAGTCCCAGTCAATCCTCTTTTCTTTTTTTGCTTCTTTAAAATAGTCTTTCGTCATTTCTTTTCTTAAAGAGCTTTTTATTCCTAGGAAAGGAAATTGATCCCTCATATACTGGGACATGTGCCTTGCATTTTCATCATCGCTGCTTTTTTCCAGAACTTCAAATATACTGAATAGATTCATAACTCACCCTTCGTTGAAACTATTTTATCTGATATAAATAAAGCACCGCCACAGCAAAGTGTTTTATGGTCCTTTGCAATTTTTCAAAACCTAGATTGTAGACCTATTTATAATTTTAGGTTGACATCTCTCCGTGAACTATTTAAGATAGAATTGTCAATGCGCTTTATAAATTCAGTTGACAATAAGGAGAGTTATCTATGAAACTTACGACTAAGGACATGGCTTTAGTGGCTGTGTTTTCTGCCCTTACTGCTATGGGCGCTTGGATTAGTTTGCCCCTAGGTCCCGTACCCATTACAATGCAATCGCTATTTGTTCTCTTATCCGGTATTGTTCTCGGAGCCAAGCTGGGAGCTCTGTCCCAACTGCTTTACATATTTTTAGGGCTTATTGGACTGCCGATTTTCGCAGGATTTACCGGGGGAGTGCAATCCATTATGAAACCCAGTTTCGGCTTTATTATCGGTTTTGTTTTCGCTGGCTTTATTGTCGGAAAGATCGTAAATTCAAATAAGAATCCATCGACCATAAGAATTGTTTTTGCAAGCTGTATCGGCTCCTTGACCATCTATTTATTCGGACTGCCCTATATGTATTATACGTTAAACGTAATAATAGGCCAGAAACTTTCCTTTTCCTCTGTTTTTAATATGGGCTGTTTGATTTTCTTACCGGGAGATTTTCTCAAGTTTATTCTTGCTTCCATTCTAGGCAAAAGGCTTTTGCAATCATCTATTATTTCCAGACAGGCTATGGTCTAAAAGAACCTTCTTATACAAGGCCTTAGTGGTGAAAATATAAAAGCAAGCAATATAAGTGCATAAAGACCCACTAGCTATATTGCTTGTTTTTTATCCTCATATTTAGTAAAGGATTCTATTGTTTTAAATATATCCCTTATTACCTCTAACTGACACTTCCCCCGAAAAGACATTTTCAATCTTTCCATCTTCGTACTGCACTACCAATTCACCTTTTTCGTTTATATCTAGGGCCTTGGCCCCTTTTTCTTCTTTGTTCTTTATTATCTTAACTTTTCTACCGATGGTAGCGGAGTTTTCTCTACATATACTTAGAAAATGCGCTGTACTTTCTTCCCTTACAAAGGGAATATACAGTTTTTCAAATTCATTTAAAATATTGGATAAAAGTTTTTTTCTATCTACTTTTTTATTCTGTGTTATCTTAATGGAGGTCGCTCTAGCCTTTAAATCTTCGGGGATATCTTCTTCATTTAGGTTTACGTTGATGCCGATTCCTATAACAATATAATTTATCCTATTTAGTTCTGCACTCATCTCGGTAAGGATCCCTACAGCCTTTTTACCTTCTATTAGCAGGTCATTGGGCCATTTGATTTCAGAATTTATATCTAGATTTTTTAAGGCACTATGCACTGCAGCAGCAGCTAAAAGAGTTATGGATCCGGCATTTATCGGCCCCAGCTCCGGCTTTAAAATCATACTCATCCAAATACCTTTACCCTTTGGGGATATCCAGCTTCTACCGAGTCTTCCTTTGCCCTTTGTCTGTTCTTCTGCTATTACAAGGGTTCCCTCGTTTTCTTCAAAGGCCATCTCCTTTGCCCTATCATTTGTAGAGTTGATAGAATCATAATAGTATATTTTTCGACCAATAAAACTTGTATTTAAGTTCTCTTCTATTTCTTCTAGGGTCAATATATCTGGTGATGAAACGATTCTATAGCCTTTATTGGGTACCGACTCTATGTCATAGCCCTCTTCTTTTAGCATCTTAATGTATTTCCATATACCGCTGCGTGTCATGTCGAATTCTTCGGATAATTTTTCTCCGGAAATGAACTTGTCTTTGTTGTTTTTAAGTATCTTCAAAATCGATTTCTTCAATTTTCCTCCTAAATATCTTGACCGTGAGTTTAACTCCAATTTCTCTGTTTTTTTAAGATCATGAGCCTAGGCGTCTTAAAAAAATCCATACATCATAAGGCCAATGGTATTGAGCGCTAAGTTAACTGATATATGTACCAGCCAAGAACTATAAATATTTTTATTTTTTTCGTTTAGGTAGTTAAATACCAATCCGCCCGTTAACAAAGCTATAATGGCTAAAAAAGAAATGGTTCCATTGCGCCAATCAACCATTATTCCTATATGATAAGCCGCAAAAGCTAGGGCGCTTATCAAATAGGCCACGGCTCTTGTGGAAACTTTATTTAAACTTAGAAATAAAAAACCTCTAAAGAAGAACTCTTCTAGAAGGGAGTTTAAAATCGAAATGTAAACCGCTACGAAAAAAAAGTTATTCCTATTGATATCACGACTGGCGTATAGGATTTTTCGTATTTGAGATAAATCAATATAGGTTGTAAGAATAAAATAGGCTCCCATTATCAGCATATAAATAGATAAGCCCAAAGCTATGGATCCTATGATTTGCTTCCTAGAATAAATCTTAAAATAGTCCAATATATCTATGCTCTTATCAACTCCAACATAGATAAGAGGTACAATAAAAAACATTGTTATTTTCAGTATTGACTTAATTATATATCCAGGTACTAGATAGTACTCTACTATAAACATACTAAATATAGAAAGTACCATTATTAAAATTATATTTACAGTTGTTCTAGGGACTTTCATAGTACCTCCGCATTTTTCCAAGCTTCAATCCAAAATCATACTTCAAAATGCTTTTTAAAATCTTAGAATCAAACCACTCCATACCAGAGTGTAGGCGAGATGGTGTTAATTCTTAAAGGAAAAATTCATAGAATGACTTTGCTTATTTTGCTTTTATTATATCAGATATCTGGAATTTATAGTCCTTGAGAAATTCTGTTATATCCTTCTACAACTTTCATTCCATGGACTAAATTAGCAAATCTAGAAATCAGAAGTGGCGGTAGCTGCCCCTTAATATGATGTAAAAAACTATCCTCTAGAAAGCTTGGACTCAACCAAAGGGAGATCTACTAACTGCATCAAAAGATATGCACATTTTTGTTCCGTTTTTTTGTATAATAAAATTATATAAAGGAGGTTTCTTATGGGGCAAGTTGGAATCGTAACCTGTGAAAATTATGATTATGATGTAGTCATGAAAAATGTATATTACCTATTGTCTAATCTAGAGGCATTAAACAAATTAAAGCCCGGTAGGATTCTACTGAAAACAAACTTACTAAAAAAGAATAAACCCGAAGACGGCGTTACAACCCACCCTTTTGTTGTAGAAGGCGTTGCTCGGTATCTTCTAGATAAGGGCTTCGAAGTTATTATTGGAGACAGTCCCGGCGGTCCCTTTAATAAAACATTATTAAAATCCATCTACGAAGCCTCGGGAATAGCAGAAGTCGCACTCCGATGTGGTTGTGAATTAAATTACAATACTGAAGTTGTTGACGTGAAGCCCCCGGAGGCCATGCTTATAAATCATCTTAAACTTGTTAAGGCCTTTACTGAGGTAGACTATGTGGTTTCCTGTGCCAAGTTAAAAACTCATACCATGATGACCTATACTGGAGCAGTAAAAAATCTATTTGGAATGATTCCCGGTGTAACAAAGGCTGACTACCATCTGAAAATGAACGATCCGGATAATTTTGCCAATATGCTTATCGATATATGCGACTATGTAAAACCTGTTTTCTCTATTATCGATGGAATTGAGGCCATGGAAGGCGATGGACCATCCTCTGGAGACATTCGAAAGCTCGGACTTCTGCTTGTAGGGGAAAGCCCCTATGAAGTTGATTTAGTCGCTTGCCACATCACGGGCATTGAAAACGCACCTACCAATTTCCATGCACAAAAAAGAAATTTGCTTACAGAGAGCATTGATAACATAGCACTTTTTGGAATACCCCTAGAGGATTTAATTGTTAAGCCCTTTACCCTGCCGGCATCAACCCATGTAAACTTCGTAGAAGATAGGATACCTACTTTTGTAGTAGACTTTTTGCTAGATAAAATTAGACCCTATCCTAAAGTAATACTTAACAAATGCATAGGCTGCGGCATATGTGCTGCCAATTGTCCGGCTAAGGTAATCACTATCCTAGATAAGAAAGCTCAAATTGACACCAGTCTATGCATTCGGTGTTTCTGCTGTCACGAACTTTGCCCTGAAAAAGCCATGGGAATAAAAAGGCATCTTCTTCATAGCCTAATATTTGGCAAGTAGTCAAATTGCAATTGATATATTCATCAACTCTGTTTTCTAAATTACCTGGTAATATAATCTGAGTATTCAATGAAAGGGCAGAGTGGATCTTTTCTTTTGCTTTATTTTGTATTCTAAAAATCTAGGCATGGAAATTAAAAAGAAGCAGATCGAGATAGAAGACTTCCTGCTTTTTATTGTGACGGGATAATAGTATTTTAGCCCCTTCCCCCAAAAGCCTTGGCACTCTCTTTCATCTTAGTTTCTATAATTCGCAGCTAAAGATAAAAACTTCAGTGGATTTTAGTGAAATACACTTCTTTAGGAATATCACCGAGGAAGAAGCGGAACTTAGGCCATTTTACTAGGACTGTTTCTTTAACCCTGATAAAAAGACTTTCGATGCTATAATCAAGATGGCCTTCAATCATTATTTGTTTTACCATTAATTTGTGTATCACTTGAAAACCTCTGGAGGTTAATTTTGAAAAGAAAATCTATGAGCACAGTGTATCTAGCTGCTGTTTCTTATTCTGTTATCACGGGATTATCTTTCTTATTCGGTAAAATAGGACTAGAATACAGCAACCCCTTGGACCTATTGGCCTATCGCTTTAGCGCAGGCTTTTTAGGAATTTCGATTCCAATATTATTTAAATGGATTACATTAGACATCAATATGAAGATGTTAGGCAAAATCCTACCGCTGACACTTTTTTATCCTCTAGCATTTTTTGCATTCCAAACCTATGGGCTTCAGTATATCCAATCTTCTGAAGCAGGAATACTATTGGCTCTTCTACCAGTATTTACAATGATCTTGGCTGATTATTTTCTAAATGAGAAGACCACAACCCTGCAAAAGATATCGGTTCTCCTATCGGTGTCAGGGGCTGTATATATATCCTATAAAAAAAGTACTTCCTTAGAGTTTGACAATATAAAAGGGATCATACTTATGCTTATCTCTATCCTATCCTTTGCCATATACAGTGTCATGGCAAGAAAACTTACGCAAGAATTTAAAAGTATAGAATTGAGTTTTATAATGATCAGCGTCAGCTTGATAGCTTTTAATGTACTTGCCCTAGGTAGACACATCCTTTCCGGAGATATTATGAGCTTTTTCTCTCCCGTTAAAGATTTGAGATTTATTATGGCAGTATTCTATCTCGGGGTGCTATCATCCTTTGTTACTTCCTTTTTATCAAATTATGTACTATCCAAAATCGAATCATCGAAAATGAGCGTATTTAGCAACCTATCCACCGTAATTTCCATATTGGCAGGTATGGTGTTTTTGAAAGAAGAAATATTTTATTACCATATAATAGGCTCCTTTTTAATCATCCTTGGAGTCATGGGAGTGAACTTCTTAGATAAAGAGAGCTTGTCCAGATATAGACAATAAAAAAAATCCTATGTAAGTCCAAAGGAATTTACAAACAAGCTAGGGTTTTAATGCATAAGCCAATTACAGAAAAGCATTTCCCACTGCGCAAAGTAATCTTTGGTGGAGTTTCTATGGATATGGACTCTGTAAGAATTTTATGCTTATCTACTATGTTTGATGCCAGAAGGAAATGATTTCATTTAAAAAAAGCGGGCATTGCATCGGAACCTATTAGATCCCCGATGCCTATGTCCGCTTTAACCTTGTTTGACTTGGTTTATAAATTCTTCTGCTTTATCTTAAATAAGTTTGACTTCTAATACTCCTTAATCCATGCCATAGTCCCTAAAGGCTCTTTTATACTCAAAGCCATTGTAGATAAGCAGCTAAGCCTAGAATGAAAAGATTAGGTTTATGGACTATCTTCCGGATCTTTTGCGCTCAAGTTCTCTTAAGATTTTCTTGCGAATTCTTATATTTAACGGTGTGATTTCTACAAGTTCGTCGTCATTGATAAACTCCAGTGCTTCCTCCAATGTGAAAACTCGGTGGGGAGACAACTTAACAGCGTCGTCGCTTCCCGAAGCACGCATGTTGGTCATCTTTTTGGCTTTACAAGGATTCACAATCATGTCGTCTTTTCGGCTATTCAGCCCCACAATCATTCCCTCATAGACATGAGTACCCGGTGCAACAAATATCTCTGCTCGCTCACTTATATTATAAAGAGCATAGGGAGTGGTTGTTCCTTCCTCCTGAGCAATGATAACACCGTTTGTTCTCTCGGTTATTTCACCCTTATATTCCTCATAGGCATAAAAGCGTCTAACCATCATGCCCTCGCCCCGGGTTTGGTTCATCAGAACCGTTCTATAACCCAAAAGGCCCCGGGTGGGAACCGTGTAGATAAGCTTGGAACGACCGTCTTTTCCATGCATACTCACCATAATCCCTTTACGAAGGTTGAGTTCCGAAATGACACCACCGGCATATTGTTCTGGAACTTCTATAACGACTTCTTCTACGGGCTCGGTTTTTTGTCCCTTTTCGTTTCTTCTTATAATAACTTCCGGCTTGGAAACAGCAAGCTCATAGCCTTCTCGTCTCATATTTTCAATTAAAATCGAAAGATGGAGCTCACCACGACCGGAAACCTTAAAAATATCGGTGGAATCCGTAGGTTCAACAAGCAAACCGACATTGATTTCCAGTTCTTTTTCTAAGCGTTCCTTTATATGTCTAGTTGTAACAAACTTACCTTCTCTACCGGCAAAGGGAGATTTATTCACGATAAAGTTCATCATCATCGTTGGTTCTTCTATTTTTATCGAAGGCATTTGAACCAGATGGGCCTGATCACAAATTGTATCCCCAATAGTAATGTCACCTATACCAGATATTACGCAGATATCACCGCAGGAAACTTCGGTTTCCTCTGATCTTTTCAAACCTTTATAGACGAAAGTCTGATTGACTTTATGGAGTCTACTTTTGCCCTGGGCATCGACAATGGCGACAACCTGGGCAGGGTGTATGGATCCTTTTACTATACGGCCGATACCCAGTCTGCCAATGTAATCGTCATAGCCTAAGGATGATATTTGAAACTGAAGAGGCTCATCGGAGTGGTCGGGATAGCCCTTTACTTGTTCAATAATGGTATCAAAAAGCGGTGCAATGCTAAAACCGTCTTGACCTGAGGCGCTCTTTTTAATTTTTGCGCCACCGGATTCGATGGTGATGCCTTTTACTTCTTCCGGGTCACGCACAACAATGCCTTGCCTTGCGATGCCGTATAAAATCTTAAAGTCCAACTGTTCGTTGGTGGCATTCAGATCCATAAAAAGTTCATAAACCTCATCTACAACTTCGTCTATTCGAGCATCTTTTTTATCTATTTTATTGATTAGAAGAATGGGAACCAGGCCCTCTTCCAAAGATTTTTGCAAAACAAAACGAGTTTGGGGCATTGGACCTTCGGAAGAATCTACCAAAAGGATAACCGTATCTACGGTTTTTATAATGCGCTCCACCTCGGAGGAAAAATCCGCGTGACCCGGTATATCGACGATATTGATCTTATAATCTTCGTGCATAACAGAACAGTTTTTAGAATAGATAGTGATTCCGCGTTCTCTTTCCAAGTCATTTGAATCCATGACGCAATCTGTCATTTCTTCGTTTTCTCGGAAAATTCCACTCTGGGAAAGAAAGGCGTCAACCAATGTAGATTTACCTGCATCTACGTGGGCGATTACTGCAATATTTATTATTTTTTTTCTTTTCATTTTTTCTCTTTTCTTTGTTGAAAACCTTACAAGTATACCACAAATATTGTAGTTACGCTAGTTTTTCATGAGGGCCACGTCTGTGCTTATATAGA
>JAAYGQ010000242.1 GCA_012727635.1 Tissierellia bacterium
AGCTCGTAAGGGCTGTTTTTTGTTGATATATCAAGCTTTTTCGCTTGTTTTACCCTGCGGAAAATCAAAGAGAAAAGAGCCGCCCACGGCTAGAATTTACATCCTAGTCGTGCAACGGCTCCTTTTTGATGATTTTTATCTTAGAGAAAAATAAATAATGCCATCTCTTTTTTCTTCTTTGACTTCTCCCAATTCTTTTAAATGTCTAAGATGGGCGTGGGCTTCGCCGGCGGCGAACCATTTTTGTGCCGAGGGAAAGTCTTCCCAGCCCTTTGCCCGAATGTCCCAAGTCATTTTTTTTGTTATATCCCTTACGGTGGAAGGACCCAGCTCCTTTAGGAACTTTCGAATTTCATCTAAGCGCTCCTGGTGATTATCTTTAAGTTCCTTTATACGGCTAAGATGGTCCTGGGGCAGTTCTCGGTGGGAACTGAAGATCTGTGTGATATTCATTTTGGTTAGTTTATCGAGATTTTCAAGATAAATACCTAGGGAGTCACCGTATTCTTCCCCCCAGAAGGTAATGTTTGGCGTGATGCTCATAAGAAGATGGTCTCCGCTAAAGAGAAAACCTCTTTTTTTCTCGTAAAGGGCTTGTAGTCCTGGGGTATGGCCGGGAAGATCAAGAACCTCTAGATTATAGTCTCCCACACTAAAAGTATCTCCAGCAGCGGTATTAATAAGGGGTGGGAGCTCTTTGGGCCTAAAACGAAAACCTGGGTGAAGGGAGATTTCCAGTTTGTCTTCTTCCATACCCTGGGCCAGGGACATTTCCTTGATATGAACCCAGTGGGGACTATCTTCATGGAGACTGTTTTTCAGAAAGTCTCCATCGACTTCGCCCATATATACCTTGACTCCTTCCCTAGCTAGGTAGGCCGCAAGGCCGGTATGGTCCGAATGCAGATGGGTAAGGAAAAGTCTTGTTTTTCTTGGATCAATCTCCAATAGCTTAAGGGCTTCAAAGAGGATAGTTCTGTTTTCCTCTGTATCAAAGCCCGTGTCGATAATAAGGCTTTCTTCGCCCTTTAGTACGTAGCAGTTTAGAGCCTTAAGAGGATTGTTGCGCAGAGGAATTTCTATATGAAAAATTCCAGGATAGAGCTCTTTGTACATAGTAACTCCTTAAAAGAAAGGGTACCTAAGTACCCTTTTTGTGTTCGATTTTTAATTCGGTTTTGACAAAGCCTGAAGCTTGCATACTCATAAGTCCTAGGATTCCAAAAAGAAAGGATTCCCTTCGGCTGAAAACTTTTGTCTTTTTGAAAAATCCCAGTAGTGACATAGCAAGCATTAGTATTCCCTGGACTGCCAGGGCTTTCTTAATATCTTTCATTATTCCTCCAGGGCGGCGTGGGCAGCGGCCAGACGGGCAATGGGGACACGATAGGGTGAACAGGATACATAATCAAGGCCAATGCTATGGCAGAACTTAATGCTGGAAGGATCTCCCCCATGTTCGCCGCAGATGCCTAGGTGTATGTCACTTCTTGTTTCTCGCCCCTGTTTTGCTGCCATATCCATAAGGAGCCCAACCCCTATGGGGTCAATGCTGACAAAGGGATCCACAGTAAAGATGCCCTTGTCCAGGTACTCGTTTATAAAGCCAGCTGCGTCGTCGCGGCTGAATCCATAGGTCATTTGTGTTAAATCGTTGGTTCCAAAGCTGAAGAATTCTGCCGTTTGTGCTATGTCTCCTGCTGTAATTGCGCCTCTGGGCACTTCGATCATTGTACCAAAGGCGTAGGGTACTTCGACGCCATGTTCTTCCATGAGCTTCTTGGCGATGGGTCTTACGATGGCTTCGACATAATCCAGCTCAGCTTTGTGCCCCACCAAGGGAACCATAATCTCCGGTAGTACAGGTATACCCTTTTTAATGACTTCTATAGCAGCAAGAATAATGGCTCTTGTTTGCATGGCTGCAATTTCAGGATAGCTGATGGCTAGTCGGCACCCCCGGTGGCCTAACATGGGGTTGATTTCATGCAGTGCTGTAATGCGGTCTTTGAGATCTTCAAAGCTCAGATCCAATTCCTTGGCCAGAGCCATAATTTCCGAATCCTTTTGTGGTAAGAATTCGTGAAGTGGTGGATCAAGAAGTCGTATGGTTACAGGAAAACCCTTCATCACTTCAAAAATGCCAACAAAGTCACTTTGTTGATAGGGTAGAATTTTATCCAGAGCCTTGACTCTGTTCTCAACATTTTGGGCAACAATCATTTCCCTTACAGCGGAAATACGGTGTTCTTGAAAAAACATATGCTCGGTTCGCGTAAGACCGATTCCTTTAGCTCCAAATCGTATAGCTTGGGCGGCATCCTGAGGCGTATCGGCATTGCTACGAACTTTTAAGCGAGCCACTTCATCGGCCCATCCCATCAAGGTTTCAAAGTCTTCATCTAGGGTGGCTTCCGTGGTGCCGACGACTCCCTCATAAACATAGCCCGTGGAACCATCTAGGGAGATAAAATCCCCTTCTTTGTAGACTTTCCCTTTGTGGGTAAATTGTTTTTTGCTTTCATCGACATTAATGGCTTCACAGCCGGCAACGCAGCATTTTCCCATGCCTCTAGCAACAACGGCAGCGTGGGAGGTTCTTCCACCCTTGGCTGTTAAGATTCCTGCAGCCTTTATCATTCCTTCCAAATCCTCGGGGGAGGTTTCTTTTCTTACAAGAATGGGTTTTAAGCCTTCTTCAGCGGCTTTTACCGCATCATTGGCATCAAAAAATATTTGTCCCGAAGCAGCGCCGGGCGAGGCATTTAGCCCCTTGGCAATAACAACGGCTTCTCTTAGAGCCTTTTTATCAAAGGTAGGGTGAAGAAGTTGATCGAGTTGCTCGGGTTCAATTCGAAGAAGGGCTTCTTTTTTATCAATGAAACCTGCTTCCACAAGTTCAATGGCGATTTTTAGGGCTGCGTGGGCTGTACGTTTACCGGTACGGGTTTGAAGTATGTAGAGTGTGCCATTTTCAATGGTAAATTCAATATCCTGCATGTCTTTATAGTGGTGTTCAAGGGTATCGCAAATATGAACAAAGTCAGGGTAGAGATGATCGTTAATACGATTCATTTCTTCGATTTGCATGGGTGTGCGTATACCGGCGACCACATCTTCGCCCTGGGCGTTAATGAGGAATTCGCCAAAGAGTTTGGCTTCTCCTGTTGCAGGGTCCCTGGTAAAGGCTACTCCAGTACCACAGTCATCGCCCATATTTCCAAAGACCATAGATTGTATGTTGACTCCCGTGCCGAGTTTGTGGGATATATTATGTTCCCTGCGGTAAATTCGGGCGCGGTTATTGTCCCAGCTGCTAAAAACAGCTTCTACGGACTCTAGGAGTTGAACCTTAGGATCTTGAGGAAATTCACTGCCGACGCCTTCTTTATAAATGGCTTTAAAACCTTGGACAATGATTTCAAGATCATCGGCACTGAGCTGCGTGTCGAATTCGTAGCCCTTTTCCTCTTTAATCTTATCGAAAAAAGCATCGAAGTTGGCCTTGGGGACTCCTTTAACAACATCGCCGAACATCTGGATAAAGCGGCGATAGGCATCGAGAACAAATCGCGGATTTCCAGAGTTTTTAATCAGAACCGGAATGGTGGCATCGTTCATACCTAGATTAAGTACGGTATCCATCATGCCGGGCATGGAAAACTTACTGCCACTACGGACCGAAACCAGTAGCGGATTTTCTCCGCCGTAGTTCTTGCCGGTTTTTTCCTCTAGAGCTTTAAGGTGAGAAAAAATCTCTTCTTTGAGTTCAGGCCACAGCTGTTGATCTTTATCATAATAAGTATTGCAGGCCTGCGTGGTGATGGTAAAGCCTGGAGGCACCGGCAAGCCGATATTGGTCATTTCTGCCAGATTGGCTCCCTTACCTCCTAATAGATCCTTCATATCCTTATTGCCTTCACTAAAGGCATAGACAAATTTTGCCATGCTGTCACGTCCTTTCTTTATTGGGGCTTTTCTCAATTATACACTATTTTTGGGCATCTGGAGTCTCTGTAAAAAAAAAGACTGTGGTCACAGTCTATTTCTCAAAGCTTTTCTTTGGGACAACCTCATAGGTGAAATTATCCTCCATTAATTCTTCAACGGCTCTATTAATGGCATTGTAGCCGATGGCGATATCTTCTTCCTGTTTGAGTTCCCTTGCTCTTTTTGCTATAACTTTAGAGAGAATGTATTTGTTCTTGGCTCTTGCAAGAACTTGGTCATTGCTATAGTGTTTCATTCTACCTCCTCTTCTTTGAGTCATTTTATCAGATATTGACCAAAGATTCTAGGTATTTGAAGAAAAATATATTATAATGTCTGGATAGAGGTGAGTTAGATGAAAAAAATTGGAGTGTATGATTCGGGTATGGGGGGACTAAGCCTTCTTGCAAGGCTCATTCGGGACATGCCCAGTTATGATTATATATATTATGGAGATGCTGCCAATGCTCCCTATGGTGAAAAGAGTAGAGAAGAAATTCAATCTTTTGCTCGCAAGGCTGTTAAAGAGCTAATCACTTTGGGATGTGAGTCTTTGGTCATCGCTTGCAATACGGCCACCAGTGCCGCTGAAGATATCCTCCGGGAAGAATTTGATCTTCCTATTTTTGGTATGGAGCCTGCTATTAGTAGGGCTATGGCTTCTAGGGATAAGGGAACTCTTCTTGTTTTGGCGACAAGTTTTACCCTTAATAGCCCTCGCTTTATTAAATCGGCAAAAAACTTTGAAAACCAGAGGAAAATTATTCCCATGCCGGGTCCAACTCTTGTTAGGCTTGTTGAGGATAGTATTGTGGAAGGCGAAGAGATTCGCCAAGAACTGGAAAAAATGAGCCAGGGAATTGACCTTCACACGGTAGATGGCATAGTCCTTGGCTGTACCCATTTTCTTTTCCTGGAAAAAGAAATTCAAAGGTTTTTTGGACCCCATGTAAAGATATATGATAGCCACGGCGATACCCTGGCTCTAATTGACAATGGTTTAGGTAGAGGCCAGGGTGGGGGAAGCTATCGGCTGATCAGTAGTGCGGGAAAAGATAGGGAGGAAAAAAGTCAATGGATGCTGGAGAATTATTTACGGGAGCTTCGCTAGATTGGGTCAAGGTGACTCGTCTTCTTAGAGAAAACTTTCAGTTAGAGGACGCCGAGCTTCTTTATCATCTTTATGGTCTAGAGGGCTACGATCAGGCTTCAGCCAAGGAGCTGAGAAAACAAACCAAACTCAAGAAAAAAGCCCATGAGGAAAAGATGTTCAAACTGCAGAAAAAACTTTTTCATCTATTAAAGGATGAAGATCAGGAAGAATTATTTATTGGAGAGGATTCCCAAGAAGAATCCCTTTAAAGACATGAGCGCAGCTTTAAATTTTCTTTTTTTTTCTATAGAAAGGATAAAGAGAACACTTCTTGCTTGTTATCTTATTAAGGCACTAGGAATAATTAAAGAAGATCTTACCCTACTCTCTACTTTGCTTACCCCTAGGGCTCGGGGCAAAGAGGAAGTAACGAAAATTCCAATGGACTATTAAGAGAGTTTTATTCTAAGAAGACAGATCTAGCTCTAGTTCCAAAAGAGCAAGCTGGCTTAGAATTTATATTCAGTTCACTATATAAAAGTAAAAATCTTGCATTTAGGAAGCTTACCTGCCTAAGTTCTAACCCTTGGTTTTTTTAGCCGTCGAACTACATTCCTAAAACATTTAACTTAATATACAGAGAACACAAGTATTCTTATTTGAAGCATGAACCATTAAAAAGGAAAAAAACCAATGGGTGTGGATGCATGTTTGAAACTGATAGATGAAGAATAAGATCTTTTGAGGAAAAAAAAGAAGATAAAGAAACTAAATGATTTCATATATTTAAGAGGAAAAAGTAGTTACATATTTAAAAAAATATGAGTCTATTACATTAAGAATTGAGTAAAACTCAAAACATTAAATTAGAGGTAAATCTTTTGATTTAGAGATGTAATTATAAGTAAGTTAGTGAACAACAGTAGTATTATATACAGCAAAAAATTATTATAAAAGGAGCAGGTTAT
>JAAYGQ010000243.1 GCA_012727635.1 Tissierellia bacterium
AACTAAAGAAAAAAGATACTACTGGAATCAGTGAAGAGGATTTAAAACTTCAAGAACTTGAACGGCTTCAAAAGCTTAGGGAGTTCTTTGCAGAAAGAAACGAAAACCAGGAATAATATCCTGGTTTTTTTATTTTATTTTTTCCAGCTCCACAGGCCCCTTTATAAAGTCAAGATAATAGCGTCCTTCAAATTGAAGGGTAATCTTTCCATCGCTAATTTCAACTAGCTCATCAAGCACTAGGGGATCTTCTAAGTAGATTTGTCTTTCGACAATCTCTGTATAAAGAGGTTCCAGCCCAAGAATCTTTTCCTTTGCCAAAATATATTCTACGGAACCGTGATGGGAATAGTCATAGCTTAGGTGCCACTTATCCACTTGAAGAACTTCTCTTAGTCCAGCTGCTTCTAAACTGAGCTGGGCTGTTCGGGTATAGGCCCGAATTAGTCCCCCCTTGCCAAGTTTAATCCCGCCAAAATAGCGTACAGCACAAAGCAGTACCTGACGTATATCCTGGGTTTCAAGGATTTGAAGCATGGGGTAACCCCCCGTAAGGCTGGGCTCACCATTATCATCAAATTCTCCCCGTTTTTCTCCAAGACCAATTTGACTAGCGGTACAGATATGGCTACACTTGCGGTGCTGCTTCCAAAGATCCGAGAGAATGTCCTCGACTTCTTCCTTTGACTCCACATAAAAAGCGTAGCCGATAAAACGACTCTTTTTTTCTACAAATTCAATGTTAGAATTTTTTTTAATTAATTTCATGGTCAAGATACTCTCTAAACTCCTCCAGCTGCCTAGGACTAACCTTGGCAAGAATCCAAGTGCCCTCTCCTTTGTATTCTTTTTCCAGTGGTGTATTTTGCTCTAGAAAACGAGAAAGAACAGCACCTGCAGTATATGAAAACAGAAAACTACATAGGTGATGGCGAGAAAAGAGTTCGTCTTTGATTTTTTCTATAAGAAGATCCATGTTCTCACCGGTCTTAACCGATATGGGAATACCCTTCATTAGTAGGCTTTCCCCCAAATCCTTCTTATTTAATAGTTCCATACGAGGAATATGACCCGCACCAATGCGAGCCAGCACTTCGGTGGTAGCTTGTTCCTGCTCAGCAACATCATCTCGAGAGCCATCTAAAACATGGAGGATTAAATCGGCATAGCTTACTTCCTCTAGGGTACTTTGAAAGGCGTCCACTAAAAGCTCGGGAAGTTTTCTAATAAAACCAACGGTGTCAATCAGAAAAAACTCCATACCGTCTTCCAAGCGAATTTTTCTTACAAAGGTATCTAACGTAGCAAAGAGCATGTCTTCTACATAGACTTCCCCACCGGGAGCTTCGTAGTTTCTTATAAACCAATTCATTAGAGAGGATTTTCCTGCATTGGTATACCCTACTAGGGCCAGAATGGGAAGTTCTCTGTCCATTCTTTTTTTACGCTGAGTTGCTAGAACAGACTTTTGTTCTTCTATTTTTGCTTTGAGTTCACTAATTCGCGTGTCTATTTTTCTTCGGTCAAGTTCGAGCTTCGTCTCCCCGGGACCCCGGGTACCTATTCCGGCTCCCTGTTGGGAAAGAAATTTTCCAACTCCCACTAAGTGGGTGCGGTTATAGCGAAGTTGGGCCATTTCCACCTGGTAATGGGCGAGCTTGGTTCTTGAGCGCTGGGCAAAGATATCCAGAATAAGGGTTGTTCTATCCATTAGCGGTACCGGCAGGAGCTCGGCTAAATTTCGCAGATGGGAACCACCAAGCTCATCGTCCACTACCGCCAGGGTGATTTCTTTTTCTTCACAGAGAAGCTTTATTTCTTCCACTTTTCCTTTTCCAAAATAGGTTCTACCATCGGGCTGTTGTCTACTTTGAATAAGTTCTAAAACAACCTCGGCGCCCAAAGCCTCCACAAGACCCTTAAGTTCTACCAAGGAATCCTCGGCCTCCTCTTGGCTTTTAAGAGCCAAGCCCATAATAAGTACCTTTTCCATTCTCTCACCTTTCTATCGCTAGAATTTTCTATCTATGGTATAATACCCATGTTAAGGAGGTACTTATGCCAAGAGTACATAAAAAATCAAAGCCAAAACGTCGGTTCTTTGTGACGCTTTTTAATATTTTCATTGTTACCCTAATCCTTTCTTTATTGATCGGTTCAGGGGTTGTCTATTACATTGTACAGGATTCTATCAGCAAATTGCCTGAAATCGATCCTGAGAATGTAATTTTAGATCAAAACTCCGTTATTTTGGATGCCGAGGGAGAGCTTCTCTCCAGAGTCTACGGCAATAGCCTGCGAACGGTTATAGGATTTGATCAAATCAGTGAAGATGCCATCAATGCCTTTATTGCCGTCGAGGACAAAACTTTCTGGGAGCATAGCGGCTTTAACTATATTCGTATGGTAGGAGCTGTTAAAGAAGCCCTTCTTAGCCAGGGCGATGTAAGTGGAACCTCCACTATTACTCAGCAGCTGGCTAGAAATCTTTTTCTCACCGAGACTCGTCTTGACTATTCTCCTGTAAGAAAGATTCAAGAAGCCTATTACTCTATGATTATAGAGGATACTCTTTCTAAGGAAAAAATCCTAGAAACCTATTTAAACACTATTTTCCTCGGCGCTTCCGCTGAAGGAATCGAAGCTGCAGCTACCATTTACTTTAATAAAACCGCCGCTGAGCTGGACTATATTGAGGGAGCCGTTTTAGCTGCCTTGCCCAGTGCCCCAACAAACTACTCGCCAATGGTTCCTATAGAGCGTAAACAGATCTCCGCCGAAGACATCATCATCGGTGAACGAGACAGTCAGTATATTTATATTTACAATCCCAATATTGAAGAACGCTACACTTTTGTTCTTAAGCTTATGTATGAACAAGGCTTTATCAACGAACAAGAGTATAATGCCGGGCTTGCCACGGATCTTAAGACAAAGCTAAACCCCGGTAAGTTCTATAACGACAGTATCAACAATTTTTTTGTAGAAACCTGCCAAAATCAAGTTCTTGAAGATCTTATGGAACAAAAGGGAATTTCCTTAGAACAAGCCAATAACCTTCTTTTGACTTCGGGGTACACAATCCATTCAACCCTTATTGCAAGCGAGCAGCAATTCCTGCAACGCCAATATATGGAAGAGGGATCCGAGGAGTACTTTAACTCAGCCCTAACCTCGAGCCTCTCTCAGTTTCAATCCAATGAAGGTCTTTATGACGACGGCGTTATGAATGATGAAACATGGCAGCTTCTCATTGATAAAGGCTACTTCCCATCAAGCATCAGTAGAGCAGAACTTGCTGAAGGCGAGGAAAACCGCTATATTCCCGACCTTAAAAAGGCTTTGGCCCAAGAGGGCTACGCTGCCATTCATCCTTGGATTAGCTATCTTGATCCAACCTTTAGTTATGGCCGCATTGTTCTCAGTGACGGCTACCTCTATGACTATAAGAGTAGTTTCGATGAAGAGAAGAACTTCCTTCTCCCCCCGGATTATTTTTATCAAACCGAAGACGGTGACGTTCGCGTTCCCGATAACGGTCTTCTAAAATTCCAAGAAACCGAAGGTGGCTATGTTTATCTGGGCCTTGGTGATATGTACCACTATGGTTCCAACCCACAGGATAGAGATTATAAATTCGATGGTATCTATACCATCCCCTATTTCCTTCTCTTTGAGAATGGATCCTTAGCCATCCCCAACGATTATTTGGCCGTATCCGGCGAGGAACTTATCATCAGCCGCTCGGCCTTTGATGATGACGTAATATTTATCAATGAATATGGTGAACTGGCCGTATCGGAAAAATATGTTTACACAACGGATATGCCTGTGGTGCAGCCCCAAAGTGCCTCATCTATCATTGATGAAAGCACAGGACATCTAAAGGCTATTTTCGGAGGCCGAGGAGTTATAGGGCGTTATCTCTTTAACAGAGCCACCTCTCCCACCCAGGTTGGTTCTTCTATTAAGCCCATTGCCGTATATGGTCCGGGAATTGACTCTGGCATCCTTACTGCAGCAACCGTAGCCATGGATAAACCCAGTTATCAGTTTAACCCCGGTTCCAGTGAACCCTGGCCAGTGAACTTTGATAATAGCTACAATGGACCTATGACGGTTCGAAAATCCATTATCGCTTCACAAAATGTTCCCGCCGTTACCTATGGTTCCATGATTGGTGTGGATCTTATGGCGGATTATCTTGAAGCCAATGGCATTAGCACCTTGGAAAAAGAGGGCTCCTACAATGACCTGAATTACTCGGCTCTTTGCCTTGGCGCTCTAACCTACGGGATTTCCCCGGTTGAAATGGCTTCAGCCTATGGGACCTTTGGAAATGAAGGGGTTCACATGCCCTGGATTTCCTACACCCATGTAGAAGACGATAAGGGAAATATAATCCTTGATAATAGAGACCAAGAAGGCAACCGCGTTTTCAGTGTAGAAGCAAACTATATTATGACTGACCTTCTCAACGATGTTGTGACCAAATATGCCTATGAAGCCATTATAGGCGGAGGGATTCCTGTTATTGGAAAAACCGGAACCACCGGGGCTAGAAAAGCCAATACCGATACATGGTTTGTCGGTGTTACACCCTATGTGGCCTGCAGCGTCTGGGTAGGTACCGATAGAAATATTTCCCTAACTGAAGGCTCCTACTATGCCGCCAGTTACTGGGGCAATATTATGAAAAATTACCACTACGATTTACCTAGCCGCTATTTTGCTGCTCAGCCCGATGGCGTTGGCTGGCTAACCGTTGATGCTAGAAGTGGTAAGCTTCCAGGACTCTATTCAAAAAACACCATTACAGAGCTGTTTATTCTAGGAACTGCACCTTCTGAAGTCGACAATTCCTACGAGATGCATCTTGTATGTAAAAAATCAGGAAAAGCTCCCACGGAGTTTTGTGAAGAGACCGAAGAAAAAGTCTTCCTTAAAAAGGAATTTGCTATTACAGAATCCGATAGAGATCAAGTATTTGATCCGGAAGATGAATGTGAAATCTGTGAACTGGAAGCCAAGGAAAAAGAAGAAGCTGAAAAAGATAAGGACAAAGACGGAAATACAACCGATCCTACGAACCCTACCGATCCTGCTAATCCTGCTGATCCTGCAGAGCCTGCAAAACCCGGCTTTAGCTTCCCCTTTTGGCCCTAGAGTTTCAATAGATATAAAAATAGAGTAGAGGCATATGTCTCTACTCTATTTTTTATGCTGAATTAAATAAAGGTTTTACACAACAGTTCTTCTTATTCTTAAAACGCCGAATTTTTGTACCAGTTAAAATCCAATACTTTAGAATCAGTCCAGACTAAAGTCAATTCTCTTATCTATATTTTTTCTTTTACTAAAGTCTTCCAGGCAAGATTAAAAAGCTCATCTAAATCCATCTTTTCTTCTTCTCTAAGAATGGAACCAAGAGTGGGACTGGTTTCCACCCTAGAGGGCAAAAAAACTGTACAGGCATCATCAAAGGGCAAGATAGATATTTCATAGGTCCCGATGGCCTTGGAAATGGTTACTATGTCTTCTTTGTCAAAGCTAATAAGAGGCCTGAATATTACCCGGTTACTGGCGTTATTGGTACAACTAATCCCCTCCATGGTCTGTGAAGCTACCTGAGCAAGGCTTTCGCCGGTGATTAGGGCCAGGGCTCCTTCTTTTTTAGCCAGCTCTGAAGCAAGCTTTGTCATCAGTCTTCTTTGAAGAATTGTAAAGTGTTTTTCATTGCAACTTTCTCGGATAAGTTGCTGACTTTCAAGTAAGTTCATGTGGTAAAAATTCATTGGCCCCATATAGTAGCTCATTCTACGAACTAAATTTCTTACCTTTTCTAAAGATTCGAGACTGGTAAAGGGCTGGGCATGAAAATGCAGAGGTAAAATCTTTGTTCCCCTTCTTGCCATTTGATAGCCTGCTACGGGAGAATCGATGCCCCCACTCATAAGAAGTACGGCTCTTCCTGCGCTGGAATAAGGCATCCCACCTACCGCGGGATACCGCTCAATATAAATATAGAAACTTTCTCTTACCTCTACTTCGATAAGAAGATCTGGGTGATGAACATCTACCCGGAGTTCGGGAAACTTGCTTAGAACAAAACCTCCAATATATCGGCTGAGTTCCGGAGAAGTCCTTGGATAACTTTTATTGGGGCGCTTGGTCTCAATCTTAAAGCTTTTTCCAAGGAGATTATAGCCCTGGAGCATCTGCTCGATTTTATCTTCCAAGAACTTTAACTCTAGAGGTACTTTTTCACAAAGGCAGACTTCGACCAGTCCAAAGGTATCTCTTACTATCTGCGGGACTTCAGGGTCTTCATATTCAACATATATTCTACCCGAATCTAGTTTGACTTGGGCAGGATACTCCTTTAGGCGGCTTCGTATATTTTGTATTAGCCGATTTTCAAACAAATGACGGTTTTTTCCCTTAAGGCCAATTTCGCCGTATTTAATCAATAATAATTTCATAGGTATCTTATTAACTCCTTTAGTGTGGCGGATAGGATTTCTAGCATATCTTCCACCTCTTTCAAGCTAGTATCGGTAGAAATAGAAAAACGCAGCATTCCCCGACCAAGCTCTTTATTTTCAAGAAAGGGCACTATTCTAGCTTCTTTCCCGCTATTTGCGTGACAAGCGCTTCCCGCCGAAACATACACTCCCTTTAAAGAAAGTGCCGTAAGAAGAACCTCCGAGGGAATGGGAAAACTTACAGCCAGAATGTAGGGACTGGCTTGCGGCGTTGAAAGCAGGCTACCTCCAAGCTGCTCAAAACCCGTTCTAAGGCGAGCGTTTATGTCTTTTACATAGAGGTAGTCACTAGAGAGGTTTCTCTCCTCAAGAACCTTACCTAGGGCTAAAATACCTAGAGTGTTTTCAGTTCCAGGCCGAAGACCCTTCTCCTGGCCTCCACCAAAAAACAAGGGGTGAATACCAAGGCTTTTTCTACAATACAAAATACCTAGGCCTTTAAGTCCTCCCAGTTTATGAGAACTAAAACTGGCAAGGTCAATACCCTGGGCTTTGACATTCACAGGGATTTTTCCAAAGGCTTGAACGCTGTCTCTGTGATATATAATCCCTCTTTTACTAAGGGCCTTCCCTAGGCCATCCAAAGGATAATTCTCGCCGGTTTCATTTTGCACTGTCATAATGCTTACCATGAAGGTGTCTTCTCTAAGATTATCTAAAACTATTTCCTTATTGGTAAGATTTTTGGGATCAAGGCGAGTAACATTAAAACCCCTACTTTCTAAAAACACCAAAGCTTCTTCTATAGAAGCGTGTTCAACGGCCGAGGAAAGGATATGGCCTTTTTTATTAAAACAAAGTCCTTGTAGTGCAAGATTATTGGCTTCGGTGGCACCGGAAGTAAAATAAATTTCGTCCTCAGGGGCACCGATAAGTTTCCCCACTTGTAAACGAACTCTTTGAAGCCTTTTTCGAAGCTCCAAGCCCTCCTTATGAGAAGAGGAGGGATTGTATCGGCTCAGTAATGAAAGCTCGTAAAGGCTTCTATTTAGGCTATCTGATGGTGGACTTGTAGATGCATGATCAAAGTACATTATTCCTCCTTTTTACTATATCATGGTATAATGACGGCGAATAAAAGTAAAGGAGTGCGTATGAGTAAAATCTTAGTTATTTTTACAGGTGGCACCATAAGTATGACCATTGATAAAAATCTAGGGGCCGCTGTGCCAAGTCTTAGCAGTGATGAAATCCTTGGGATGATCAAAGGCTTAGATGAATTTGGTGATATCGAGGTCCTAAATTACGGTGAATTTCCCGGTCCACAAATATCTCCAGAAAAAATGATGGAACTCTCAAAGATCATTCAGGATAGCGTCCAAAGAGAAGATATTCAAGGGGTTATTGTAACCCATGGTACTGATACCTTGGAAGAGACGGCTTATTTTCTCGATCTTACACTTAAGACCGAAAAGCCCGTTGTGGTTGTGGGAGCCATGCGCAATGCTTCAGAGCTAGGCTATGATGGACCTAGCAATCTAGCCGCGGCCATTGTTACGGTAAAATGTGCTGAAAGCGCCGGCCAGGGAGTCCTTGTGGTCCTTAATAATGAAGTCAATGCTGCAAGAGAAGTCACCAAGACCAATACTATGAGTCTTGATACTTTTAAGTCTACAGAATTTGGCCCCCTAGGAATTGTAGATAACAATGAAGTTCTCTTTTTTAGGAAAAGAGTTCACCATGGTCAAATTCATGTTAGTGACTTTCAAAAGGAAGTATACCTTTTAAAAAGCTATGCCGGCATGGGGAGAATCCTAATCGATTTTCTAGTTGAAAAGGGCGCTAAAGGTATTGTCATTGAGGCCATGGGCCGAGGAAATCTACCCCCTTTAGTGGTGGAGGCCATCATTGATGCTATGAATCAGGGTGTGATTATAGTAATTGTTTCTCGCTGCCCTTCCGGCAGGGTGCTGGGCACCTATGGCTATGAAGGCGGCGGTAAAATACTCAAAGACAAAGGCGCCTTTTTTGGTACCAATTTAAATGGACAAAAAACAAGAATTAAACTGATGCTGGCTCTTTCCTATACTCAGGATTATAAGGAACTTAAAAATATTATGGAAAGCGATGATTATATATGTACACTCTAGAAGAGCACATCGATCTGAATTTCAATTTATCAAAAGGTTTTGTATTTGATATTGAAACCACGGGCCTTAGTCCTAAATACAACCGGGTTGTTATGATTAGCTATGCCTATCAAGAAAATGGCAATTGGGTTTTAAGACAAGAAATGGCCGAAGAAGAGAGGGATGAAAGTCTTCTCCTTTTAAATTTTTCCCTTCTGAGCAGTCGCTTTCTCTATGCCGTTCACTACAACGGACAGAGTTTTGATCTTCCCTTTATTAATTCGCGCCTTGAAAAGCTTGCTCTAGCAGAAGCCTTCGACAAAAGAAGAGGCTTTGACCTTTATCTTTATCTAAAGAAAAAAGGAAGCAAAGGAAGTCTTCGATTATCCGCTCAAGAAAAAAAAGCGGGGTTTTATCGAAAAGATACCTTAAATGGAAAAGATTGGGTGGATCTATTCTATAATTACGAAAAAGGAGGACTGAAAAAACATAGAGAAGAGCTTTTCCTTCACAATAAAGAAGACGTTTTAGGCACTCTGGCTATTTTAAAAAAAGAAAAAGATTTTCAAGAAACCATCCTTGAGCGCCTTCATGATGATAGCCTAGTGCTTGATGCCTACCCGGGTAAGGATGAACTCCGGCTCCTTCTTTATGATGGCGAGGTAAAAAGTCTGGATCTTCCTGCCCTGAGCTTTGATAATTTGCTCTTTAGCCAAGATTATTCCAACGATTGGCCCCCAGAGAAAAAAAGAAAAGCCCTTCTTGCCTATGACAAAAAGTGCTTTTATGAAAACATAAAAATAGAACTTATGAAAAACAGAGGATAATCCACTACACAAAAGAGTGCCGGAAATCCCCTTACCCTAAAGATTTCCGGCACTCCACCAAATGTAGGAGTACGTATTTTTATGTATTTCTTGATACTAATATTAACATAAAATTATCACTAAGGCAAGCAATTTATTGTTGATATCAGTATAAATTTGCAAAATAGGGGTATAAATGGTATTTATATCCCCATAACCAGAAGTATTATGACATAATTAATTTTAGTCATTATTATAATATTAATGGAATAAACTATATTCTTGTAGATAAGTTTTAGTCCGTTAATTGAAATTTTACACTAATATCATTACACTAGTTGACCCTATCGGCTTATTCATAAAACCTTATTATTTCTTGCCGTAAAAGTGTATAATGGATTTATTAGTTATTTAGGAGAAAAACATGACAACAATAAAAGAAAAAGGCAAATTACTAAAATTTGCACAAAGAAAACTTGCCATAGCCTCAACCAAAGATAAAAATATGGCCTTGGAAAAAGTGGCCCAGTCCATTGAAGCCCATAGAGAAAATATCCTTCAAGCCAATATTCAGGATTTAGAAATTGGTAAAGACAATTTTATGTCGGAAGCTCTGCTGGACCGCTTAGCTCTAGATAATCAACGCCTTGATGGAATCCTCCATGGAATCCACACTGTAATCCAGCTGCCCGATCCCATTTGGAAATCTAGCAAAGTTTGGACCTTGGAAAACGGACTTACTATAAGCCAAATGAGCGTTCCCATAGGTATCATTGGTATAATCTATGAATCTCGCCCCAATGTTACCGTTGACGCCTTTAGCCTTGCCCTTAAGTCCGGCAATGCCATTTTGTTAAGAGGTAGCTCATCAGCCATTAATTCAAATATTGCCCTTATCAAAGCAATAAAAGAAGGACTAGCCCTCTCTCCCATCTCCCCCGATGTAGTTCAGTTTATCGAAGACCCCGACCGGGAACTGGTTCTTAACATGCTTAAGGCCAATGGTGTGCTGGATTTGATTATTCCTAGAGGAGGAGCAAAACTTATTCGCTTTGTGGTAGAAAATTCCAGTGTACCGACTCTACAGACCGGCGAAGGCAACTGTCACGTTTTTGTAGACGCCTCGGCAAACCTAGACAACGCATTAAAAATTGTTATTAATGCCAAAACCCAAAGATTGGGAGTCTGTAATGCCTGTGAGACCCTTCTTGTCCATGAAGATCTAAAAGATGTCTTCCTTCCTAAAGTTTATGAAGCACTGGGGGAGGAAGTGGAATTAAGGGGCTGTGAATTAACAAAGCCCGTTATCGATGTGAAAGCCGCTACGGAGCAGGACTATAAAGACGAATTCCTCGATGCCATACTGGCAATAAAAGTAGTAAAGGATGTCCAAGAAGCAATTGATCATATCAATACCTATGGTACCATGCACTCCGAAGCCATTATCACAGAAAGTCTTACCAATGCCAATCGCTTCCACCGGGAAGTCGATGCTTCATCGGTCTATGTAAATGCCTCTACTCGCTTTACCGATGGTTCGGAATTTGGATTTGGTGCCGAGATGGGTATCAGTACTCAAAAAATACATGCCAGAGGTCCTGTGGGTTTAGAACAACTTACAACCTATAAGTATTTAATTATGGGCCAGGGCCAAAGCAGAGAGTAGTGAAAACGTGAAGGAAATAATTGATAGTAGTAAAAAAATCGCCATAAAAATTGGCAGTAGCACCATCACCAGTAAAGACGGTACCATTGACCGGGTTTTTATTGAAAGCCTCGCCCACCAAGTAAAAGAACTGATGGATCAGGGCAAAAGAATTATTCTGATTTCTTCTGGGGCCCGTATTGCAGGGGTCAGCACTCTAGGCAAATGGTCCCGTAAGGAAGATGTCAATTATAAGCAGGCCCTGTGCGCCATTGGTCAGGTGGAGCTTATGGATGCCTATCGCAGAATCTTTAATAAATACGATATCCATATAGCCCAAATTCTCCTAACAAGAGAAGATCTTGAATCAAAAAACAGAACACTGAATATCCGAAATACTCTCTTCACCCTACTGGATGAAGGGGTTCTTCCCATCATCAACGAGAATGATACGGTATGTACTGACGAGATTAAAATCGGTGATAACGATATCCTGGCCGCAAAAACAACGGCCCTCTGGGGCGGAGATCTTCTAATTCTTCTTTCCGATATCAAGGGGATCTACGATAAAAATCCCGGTACCCATAGCGATGCAAAGCTTATTGAAGTGATCACCGATCCCTATGAACTTGAAAAAAACATTGACATCAGTGAAAAGAGCTCCTTTGGAACCGGTGGAATAGCCACAAAAATTGAAGCAGCAAAAATTCTGATGAAATATGGTACCTCTCTAATCGTTGCCAAGGGCAAAGAAGACGACATTATAGTAAAACTTGGCGATGGAAGAACCAAGGGTACTCTCTTTAGAACAAAGCCCTTCTAGGAAAAATTGAGCTTGTAATTAAAAACAGATTTCTTTACTTTTAAAGAAGTATTCGAAATCAAATTAAGAAAAGACCCACTGCACATAGGCAATGGGTCTTTTCTTAATTTGTCGGAAATTATCTAAGAAGAACAAATATCTAGGTAAACTTATCTTTGAGTAGGCCTAATAATCCGCTTTCCTTCTTAAATTTAATATCAAAGAAATCCGACGCTTTATCTAAATCCATAATAATATATTCTCTTGATTTTTGAGCATTTATATCTTCGGGAAGTTCCTTTAATATTCTATCGGCTTCCCAGGTTTGTCCAGCATTGTATCTCAGTTGAGAGTACTTCTTATTTACTTCAAATGCCTTTCTATTTACCTGCCAGGCTCTTTGAATTGTCTCAATGGCTTGAGAACCAGTTACTTTTTCATTGAAATAATCGTCCAGCGACAATACCCTGATATAATCCGGTAGTTCTTTATCATAGTGTTCTTGCAAAATTTCATAAATTATGACCGAGGATACTTCTAATAAATCTACTGCTCCATCAAACTCTTCGTCTTTTAGTTCTTCAATAAGTTCAGGCATTATCTCCATCATTCTATTTAGATATTCTCTGTAGAAGGCGGTTCCAATGTTGTTTTGTACTCGTCGAACAATTCTTGTCTTTAAGATATCCGTATTTTTCAGACCGGCCTGTACGTGGCATATTATAGTTCTTCTTACTATTTCAGCTGCTACGGCCTTCACATCTTCATTTGCACTTATTACTACTGCAGGATAATTGATGTTATTTTCAAGAACACCAAAATCATCATTTTTTATTGTTTCAATAGCATGTTGATTGAATCTTGATTGAGTTAAATCATCTACAATTATAGGTGCCCCCATCACTGATCTTCTCAATCCGTCAATGGAAGATCTAGTGAATTCCGGAGCTGATATTTTTAATTTTTGCCCTATCATCATTTTTATTAAGGTTTCCAAAAATGTTGTTTTCCCGGCCTTCGATTGGCCGTATATCAAGCCAAAAACTGGATAGGGTAATAGGTTCTGATTGTACTTTACAGCTATATTTCTCATTGTTGCCATAAAGGGAGTAGTAAAAAACCAAACAGCAAAGCTATAGTATTTTCTTTGCAGTTCACCTACATCTCCGTGAAACTTTTGGTAGCCTTCCATATATTCTATAAATAAGTTTACATCATTTTTTATTTCATCATTGGTGGGAGTAAGTTTTACTTCTTTATCATTTAATTTCACTTTTTGATTTTCAATATCTATAACTAAATGTGGATATTCACTTCTTAGTTCCTTTTCTTGAATATTTGCATCTACAATTCTTCTTCTTGTTTGAATCATTGTTTCGGGAGTGAGACTCGTATTCCCTTTTTTATCCACTTTTGGCATATAGGAGGTAAGCTTCTTGGCAAGATTTTTAACATTAAGGGCAAACTCGACTTCATCTTTTACACTTAAATCTGGTTCAATTATCAGAGCTTTTCTTATTTTTATTGTTTCACCAATGGGTAATTCGTCCATGCTACTATCTTCAGAAATTGAAAGGGCTGATGTTGTTATATCATCGGAGCTAAGTTCTTTAAGTTCCTTAAAACTATTGAAGTACCAGTCAAAGGCCTTATCTCCATCTATATAACTTATATTTTCTCTTTGCCTACCAGTAAAAGCAGAGAAGGACATATTCGCTGAACCTGTAATTACTCTTTTTCTACCGTCCCCCGCCTCCAATAGATAGATCTTCTCATGGGATAGCCTTTGCCTTGCTACATACATCCTTAGCTCATTGTTATCCATCCTAGAAGTTAAATCAATTTTAGCTTTACTTGATTCCGTCTGAAGTCTTTCGATGGTCTTTTGCTGATAAGCCATAATCTCTTGTAGCTTATATGACATAACGCCTTCAAAGCCGAATATAACTTCTGCATAATCAAACAGTTTTAGCAGCTCACAAATAAAACCGATACCCGATGAATAGGTAATGCAGTAGAGTTTATCATAGCCTTTAAAAAGCTCTTTCCATGTTAAGGTTTTCGCGCTAACGAAGTCCATCTCAACCACATCGAGCTTTGAACCAGCATCTATATTTTCAGTAAAAAAATCGAATTGTTGATTTACATTCAATTCAAACACCTCTCCCATAATTTCCTCTGCTTTTGTGATTTTTTGACTTTAATAAAAGAGGGCAAATTTTCCCTTTAAAACACACAAAAATATTGTACCATAAAATAGAATTTCATGAAATTAGTTTGAAATCCATTTTTATATCTTTGGAATTAATATTAAGATGGAGAATCTAAAATATATAGAAAGCTCTCGATAAAACATTTCATAGTAGGTAATCTACAAAATACACTATCTTGGCTAAAAGCCATATTTTTATTTCTTTAAAGGCACTCACATGACCTTGTATTTTATATGCATCCTCTATATAGGAGTAGTTCTTATCTACTTTTAGACTGTTGTTTAAATCTTCTTGAATTTTTGCCTTTAGCTTTTTAGCAAACTCTTCGCTAGATATAATTACCATGGACTCGGTATTTATATAACTACTCCTTGCATCTAAATTAAAGGAACCTACCACACTGAGGCGATAGTCAATGATGTATGTTTTACTATGAATAGAATCGGGTCCCTGATATTCATGTACCTCTACTCCACTGTCTACTATCCTCTCTTTACTATTAGCGTATCCTGCCATAGCCAGAGGATTTGGCGTTGATGCTAAGGAATTTGTTAATATTGTTATTTTTTTATAATCAATATCATACTCCTCGAATCTAGATTTCATACTTCTAGTAGGTATGATATAGGGACTTTGTATAAATATCGACTCCTCGGCTAGGGAAGCAAGGCTGAGTAATACCCTTAGGCACCAGGGGTCTTGATTGGCCCTTCCAATGGGGTTATATACAAATCTTATGCTTTCCACCTTCAGTGTATTATCGCGCCAATTCGTTGGTCTTAGGTGCGGCTCATACTCTTTTTTAAAATTATTATACTTGCCTATGAGTTGTTGGTTAAATGCTTCTCCCCTGGCTTCCTGCCTAGGGCTAAGGCTTTTTATAGAATCCTGGGTATGCTCATAATCCCATATTTTATTAAAGTAAGCCCTCATATCATCCACCGCACTGGGCTTATTCTCTAGGGGCTCCTCTTTAAATATAAGAACGTCTCTGTCTTTTGAAAATCTCTCCTTTTCAATCTCTTCAAGGAAATATTTATCCCCAAGATTCCTTCCGCCAATTAAAGCTATCTCTTCATCTATCAAAATAATTTTATCATGCATTCTAGTGTTCCAAGTAATTGGTGATAGTAGCTTAAAGGGTTCATAGTATCTGAGCTCTATATTTGGGTGTAGTGCAAATCCATAGATACTATCCCTTAAATCGCCTTTAAAGTTATTGAATATCCCATCTAGTATCAGTCTTACCTTTACTCCTCGGTCTGCAGCGTCCAGTATACTTCCTAAAATTACATCGGTAGACATTCCCTCTATAAAAATATAGTATGAAATGTCTATATTCTTCCCGGCGTTGGCAATAAGATTAAGTCGAACCAGAGCACCGTCTTTACCTGACTCTACTAGTTCCACTCTTTCTTTATTCCTCTCCCCAGCGGAGTAGTAATATTGGACAAACTCTTCTAAAGTAACCTTTTTCTTTGGTCTTTGAAGGGCGAAGAATAAAATGGCAAAAAGAAAGACGTAGATAAAATAAAATCTAAAGCCCTTTCTAAAGACCTTCCTGAGCCCCTGTTTATTCAAGATATTCACCCCTTTAGGATCCTTTGAAATGATGCATTAGACATGATCGTGAATGTTCATCCACTCAATATTTAGGCCTGCATAGTTTACATGAAGACTACTACACAAATACTAATGCACCAAGCATGTGGACAACTTGTTGCAAGAGATATTTCGTATTAAATCCTAAAGGAAACAGGATAAGGATTCACAGTACTGCCAGCCTTACCAGTCCCTACGAAACTCTGTCTCCACCACTGCCATATCATGGACTAAAATACTACCAATCAAACTAAAACCAGTATATTCAATTTTCTCAAAGGCTCCGATTATACCATTTTTATTATCCCAAGTAGGCAAGAGTATAAATCGATCCTTTTCGTACTCAGAGTGCCAGGTTTCAAAAATATAGGTATAGGTCTCCTCTTTGAAATCTGGACCATAGGAGTAAATCAAAAAGTCTTTGGTTATCTCTAGCCTTTCCTCCCCATCTTCGCTTACCCAATTACCAAGGACTTGAGGACTCACCCAATCCTTACGAAACTCGGTAAAGTTAACGCTCAAATCCTGAATCAGCAAACTCCCTACTAGCTTATTGCCTCGCAATTCTATTTGGTCAAAGGCTCCAAGTAATCCATCTTCATTATTTTTTTTGGGGTATAAATAGAACTCTGGATCTTCTCCTGGGAAATGATAGAACTTTGCTTTATATTTATAGGTCTCCTCTAGATCTAGTGGGCCATTACTATACACAAGAAAGCTACCACTGATCTCTAGTTTTTGTGTGCCCTGTTCATTTGTCCAAAAACCAATAATATCTTGCTGGTATTTGTATTTCATGACCCCAAAGTATAGTAGTACCGCTAGAGTAAGCAGGGCTACTAAAAGGAGCAGAATACGGATTATCTTTATAAGATGTCTTTTAACGTTTTTCATCGCAACCACTCCTTTTAATTAGTAACAGTATTCACTTTTGTGAAGCCATTGCTAGTGTCATATTTTTATCTCCAGAACATCTAGTTAAAAATATTCTAAACTAAATTATTCCAGCTCTTCTAAAAATATATTCAGTAGACTTGTGGAAGGCCTGCTTAATTTGATAATAGTTCTTTGACCATTCGGTCTATTAATATAGGAGTTCTATAGAATAAATCTTCCATATAGACTCTTTCTGTGTATTTGTGGAAATCTTTGCCCCAGGGTCCTACATTAAGAACAGGGATCGAAAGTTCCTTTATATCCTCTAGAGGAATATAGTAGATGTCTTTCCACATCAGCATATTTTCTTCTATATACTTGATGTTTTCCCTATCGGCTTCAAACATAGCGTAGCTTAGATCAGAAATTCCCGTAAAGTAGTTTTGCACATAGTACTGCTGATTCCAAGTCTCCTTTGCAAATTTTACTAGACTCTCTACAGATTTATTTATTTCTAGGCATTTTTCTGCCACCATATTATTATTTGTATTGGGATAATAGGGCGGTGACAGAGCGATAACTACCACAGGGGATAAATCCTTTACATATTCAAGGGTCTTTTCTATTATCTTATAAGCCCCATCAATAATAGATAATTTATTATTATTGAAATCGGATTTCAAAGATTTCATCAGTTTTTCTATGGCCTGGGTAAAGGCTTCTCCCGAATCTCTAAGGGCTTCTTTGTATAGGTCTCCATAGAATTTTACATTGGGTTTCCACTTCAAAGCATCGAGCTTTTTTCCAGACATTTTTTGATACTTATTGTAGCTTTTTTTTGTATCTTCGATTACCTTTTCAAAGGCTTCATAGCTTAGTTGATATAATTTATCGAAGATTTCTTTAGGGGGCTTATCCAGAGTAAGTACACTCATATAGCCCGCAGCAGCTATAGGAAGCGAAACATCGTATACTTCTTTTTTATCCTTCATATAGAGCCATGTCGGAGGAGGTGTGGTGGTATTGCCTACGGTTTCTATGAAATCCGCATTGAGATCTGTCTTTCTTACGATCTCTGAGAGAAGGTTTATTGGATTTAGCCCTCTAAAGACTTGTCCAACATGGGCTAATTTGCCCCTTACATAGAACACCGGCATCAGTTTACCCACGGAGCCATCGTAGATGGTGGCCACATCCTCGGAATCTCTTTCGTGGGGCTCCACATCAAGCATAAGAATGTAGTTTAAACTACGACTCTCTTTCAACTCTTTTAAAAGGGTTACTGCCCCTCTCATCCCAGCCGATAGGTTTTCTTCATCGGGCACTCCCAGAAATAAAATATTGCCTTTAAAGTCCGGGGCCTTCGAATATTCTTCCAATAGAGATAGTACGATGGCGGCTCCACCCTTCATGTCGGCCACTCCTCTACCAAAGAGCCACTGTCCACTGTCTAAGTCTTTTTGCACCAGTTCATCAAGATCAACCCTGCCCTTTTTATACTCCTCAGTAATCTCATAGGGTTTATAGGCCAGTTCCAGGTTCACTCCATAATCATCGGTATCCACGGTGTCGGTGTGGTGAATGATGATAATCGTGTCGTCACCTTGGCCTTTTAGCAGAGCCCAGGGAATTTTTCTTCCCAGATGATCTCCTTCTATTTCGTGAAACCCCCGGTTCTGGCTGTGCTCTTTGAAATAAGGCACTTCCTCGAACCATTTTTCAAAGAATTCCACATTGTTATTTTCCAGAGCTGTGCTGGTATGGGTCTTTACCGCTACATATTCTAGTAGGTTTTTTTCTATTGCTCTTTTTAAATCCACTTTTTCTCTCCTCTTCACTAAAAGTCCACTAACTAGCTTGTCGATATTTTTCTATTATAGCTTACTTGGATCTTCTTTAGCCTTCTGGTACTCTCTTTTAATTTCTTCTAGATATAGAGGGTTATCATTTCATTCCTTTATAAACTGGAAAATAACTTTCCCTCCCTTATGATTGCTTCATGGGTCTTTTCACTTTTCATACCTGGGCAAACTCTGTTCTATGAAGCTTTTAGGGCTCTAATACTAAGGGTGGGGTGAAAAACCGGGCAGATACAATCTACCTTTTCAGGATAGTCGGCCATATGGTCCTTTAAGGCCAGAACCCAATTTTTAAATTCTCAATCAATGGATTTATATTTTGTCTCCTTTAGAGTACTTCATAGTTTGCTAGTTTACTTGTTTTTCTATGATAATGGCCCCAGCACTCGGTGATAATCTTTCTAGCAGCAAAACTCGATGTCAGGGTGGGATCTAAATTTGGAGCCACTTCTACAACATCAAAACCCATAACCGGTAGGTCAAAGATGCCCCTTAGAAGTTCCAGCAGTTCTCTACTGGTAAGTCCACCAAACTGTGGGGTCCCTGTTCCTGCAGCGTAGGCCGGATCCAGTACATCGATATCCACCGTCACATAGATGTGTTTAAGATGGCTCATCTTCTCTTTTACTCTTTTAAGAACTTCTTCTACTCCAAGTTGATAAAATTTCCTAGCACTTATGACATTGACGGGATTGTTTTTACAAAATTCCACTTCATTCATTTCGATGGAGCGGATCCCAATGAAAAATATATTTTCTACGCCGCAGACATGGCTGAGCTCTGTGGCTCTTCGTGCAGGACAGCCATGGGAGTATTTGTTTCCTCCCAGCTCGTCGCACAAATCAAAGTGGGCATCAAGATGAATAATGCCAAAGGGTTCATCTAGGGCCTTATTGATGCCTTGATAGATAGGAATAGAGGTGGAGTGGTCACCACCAAGCATGGTAAAAAATTTCTTTTTTCCCACGATTTCACTGACTTTTTCTTCTACCTCTTTGAAGAGTCTGATTTGATCTTCCCCCTGGAAATCCCCCAGATCTAAGACCTTTAAATCCTCTATAAGCTCAAAATCCTCCGTTGTGGGAGTAATGCTATAGGTTATACTTCGAATGGATTTAGGCCCATCCTTGGCACCCTGGCGAAAGGAGGCCGCCCCATCATAGGCAAGACCCAGTACAACAATATCCGCTTCCTCTAAGGGTAAGGCCGGACGGTTTAATCCTGCCCACAGTTCTTTATCCTTTATCATGTCCTTGGTTTCTCTCATTTTCCCATACTCCTTAGGTTCTTATTCATAAATACCCACAGTGGTATTTCTTATTTCTATTATTCCAGTTTCTTTCTACTACTCATTACAAAATTCTATGGCCGTCAGGGAATACACAAGCAGCGCTAGATAGATCTGGGCTCTTTCTATAAATTCCTCGGAAGAGTGGGCAGACTCTAAATCCCCGGGACCAAAAACAATGGTAGGAATCTTAGCGTAGCTACTTAGAAGCCCCCCATCGGTCCAGGCCGAGAAGGATGTGAGCTGGGGCTCTTTACCCCATGCTTTTACTATGGCCCTTTTCGTTGTTGTTACCAATGGATCCTGTGCACTGGTTTCCATGGCTTGGTGGACGTAGCCTCCATGCATTACACTTTCTTCCATGACTTTCATTTGGCACTTAAACTGGGAATCCTGCCTTGCCATTTCATCGATGACTTCTTGGAGCTCCCCTAATACCTCCTGGTAACTTTCCTGGGGTATCCATCTTCTGTCTATTTTGAGTAGGGCACTTCCAGCCACGGTGCTGGGCTGGGTACCTCCACTAATGGTTCCATAGTTCATTGAGGAAGGACCAATAATGGGATGCACTCGGGAGCGAATCTTGGGCATAAGTTTTTCTTCTAGCCTTTGAATAAAGTTAGAGGCTTTGACGATGGCATTGATGCCCTCCTCTTGTTTACCGCCGTGAACGGTTTTACCAGTAAAGTGAAATTCAAGCCACTCTAGGCCTCTATGGGCAATGCAGATATCCATGTCCGTTGGCTCGCCCACTATGGCTCCACTGGCCTTAAGTCCCTCTTCTAGTAGCGCAATGGTGCCTCTACTGCCTTCTTCTTCGTCGATGACTCCTGCAAATATGAGATCTCCCTGAAGCTCAATGCCAGCACGTTTTATAGCAATCATTGCGCCGATCATGCAGGCTAAGGGGCCCTTCATATCCACGGCTCCCCTACCATAGAACTTTCCGCTGACTTCCTTTAATGTAAAGGGGTCCTGCATATCATAGGGAGGGACGGTATCGGTGTGGCCTGTTAGCAGAAGTGACTTCCTGCCACCGGCACCTTTTAAGGTCGCGACGATGTTGGACCTACCGTCAGCAACGGCGCGAACCTGGGCCGGTATAGCTTCTTTATCAAAAAGAGTTTTGATGTACTCCGCCACGACGCTCTCTTGATTTTCTATTCCCGGATGACTGGGTATCTCTACCAGTCTTCTTATTATTTCCACTACTTCTTTTTCATCCATTGCAGATTTTATTAGATCTACTATATTTTTGTCCATCTCTCCCCCTTCGTAAAGCTATCTACTGTTATTTTATTTCCATGTGTAAGTATATAAATATTTTATCATATATATCCCCAATAGAAATTACATTTAACTACTTTCTCTTTTAAGTGAAGACATTTAGGAAGTTCGCTTTCTGCTTTCGCCTAGAGCTCATCATGAGATAAATATGAGTTCCAAAAAATATCCCGTAAAACTTATCTTAGAATATAGAAAATACTTCTTTTAAAAGAGCAAATTTTCAATAAACTACTGTGATTATCCTAGGATTTATCTTAATAGACACCCATTTTAAAATAAGTTCGATTAAAATTTATCTAGTGGGGGTATAGATATTTTAGTACACAAAGAATATGTAAATAAGCAAAGGAGAAATAGTATGGGAATTTTATCATGGATAATTATTGGAGCACTGGCAGGATGGTTAGCCAGTAAAATGATGAATACAGACCAATCGATGGGAGCCCTGGCAAACATTGTCGTTGGTATTATAGGTGGGGTTCTAGGCGGATTTATTATGGGTTTCTTTAACAAAAGCGGAGTGCAAGGCTTTAGTCTATATTCACTAGGAGTAGCCTTTCTGGGTGCCATCGTTTTACTGGCAATCTTAAAAGCCATATCTAGAAAATAATAAAAGGAGCAATCAATATGAGAGTAAAAAAACAACCTCAACAAAGCAAAAAAAGCTGGTTTGTATTACTATTATCCCTATTTGGGGCAAGAGCCATAATTAAAAAAATGGGATTGGATAAATAATATACAGCTATAAAAATAAGATCCAGTGAGTATTCACTGGGTCTTATTTTTTACTCTAAGGGTCCAATCCCTTTCTTATTTTGTAAAGACGCATAACAGGGTAGCTTGGGTCTACTATTTACTTATATGACTCTTACTTGCTAAAGCCCCTGGGACTCGCTGGAAGCCAGAGCTTGCCTAAATTAGCTTCTTTGTTTTGTCCTGGAAAAATAAAGACCTAGGGATAGAAAGACTATCCCAAATAGCACTTGCATCAGGAGATTGTAGCGAATATCTGCAAAGGAGTTGGTGTTCATATCATTGGATTTTACGTAGTAGTAGGTTGGAAAAAATTTAGCGATAGCCAGTACCTTTTCTCCTAGAAACTCCTGGGGAAGAAATACTCCCGAGATAAAGGAGGTTCCTAGGCTTGCCACGGTGCTTACCCCATTGATGACAAATCGGCTGGTGGTCAGGTTATTTATTAAAAAGGTAAAACACAGCATTGAAAAAGAGAAAACATATAGATTGATAATGTATTTAAAGAGGTCTACCTCGGCTATGAATTTTCCCTTTAGTGCAAGACCTCCCAGTACAAATACCGATGAGATGAGAAGTCCAACCACAACTTGTCCCAGATAGAGTTCGGTGTTAAAGATTATAAACTTTTTAGAGGAAATCTTCGTACGATCTTGAATGTCCTTGGTGTTAAAGTCCGTCATGATTAGCCCAATGACTGCTACATATATGGCGATGATGACGTAGCTGGCAAAGTTAAAGTAGTAGCGAAACCATATATTGACGCCGTCGGTCTTAGAGGGAGTCACCCCCTTGAGTAGCTCTACTTCCACTTCTTTATCCAGAGCCAGCTGAGCCTTATCCAAATGGAAGGCGCCCTCTTTGTAGGTTGCCATGGCAAAGGCCAAGTATTTATTGATTTCATTTTCAATCTGCTGGGGTGCCAGGGCTCTGTCATCACGGACGATCTCAATGGACTTCTCTTTGTTTTCTACTAGGGACTGAAAGTCTTCGGGAATAATGATCACTGAGTCTGCCCCTCGCAGGAAGATTTCTTCTTTAATGGATCCCATGTCATCTTCCATGGGAATGATGGTGTTGGCTTTATCAAGATACATGGTCAGCCCCTGGGAGAGCTCACTGCCACTTTTATCAACCACTCCAATATTTAAATTTGTTTGTATAAAAGAGCTTTCTTTGTTTTGGGTTTGAGAGCCATTTATTATTGACAGTACAAAGAATATCATGGCGTAGCCAAGGATGATCCATTTTTGCCTAAAGGCACTTTTTATAAAATACTTAAATACTGTCATATTGGCTCCTCCTTAAAAAGAGATAGGATATTCCCAGTAAAAGGATGGAATAAACTCCCAGTGCCACCATGCCCTGGGTTAGATTGCTGGTGTTGCCC
>JAAYGQ010000244.1 GCA_012727635.1 Tissierellia bacterium
AAGATGCCCTGCGTATGATGCGGGGACTTCGATTTCTAGCAACCCTGGGATTCTCTATGGATAAGGAGTCAAAAAAAGCACTTTTCGAACTTAAAGGCCTTTTAAAAGAAGTAAGTCCCCAGCGCCTGCGAGGGGAACTTAGCCGTCTTCTTATGGGAAATTATGTAGAAGGTGTTCTTACCCAGTATTATGAAGTCTTAGGTGTCTTTTTGCCGGAAATCTTACCCATGGTCAATTTTGAGCAGCAAACACCCTATCATTGCTATGACATATGGACTCATACCGCTATGGTGGTTGCTCAAAGTAAAAAAGATGAAGCACCCCGGTTGGCGGCCCTATTTCATGATATCGCCAAGCCCTATACTTTCTATCTTGACGAAAGGAACATTGGGCATTTTCCCGGACACGGCATTGAAAGTGCCAAAATAACCATGGCCATTCTTAAGCGTCTAGGATATTCAAAGAAGATGCAAAAAAAAGTCTTACCTATGATTCTTCATCACAATACCTCAATCTATCCCGAACCAGAGTCCATTGCCCGCAGACTTTTCTTCTGGGGTCCCGAGGTTTTTTTCGACGTTCTCGATCTTAAAAGAGCCGATAATTTGGCCAAAGAGCCGGCCTTTATCCGTAGTGAAAAGGCCTACCAGGAGGTCGAAGAGATGGCAAGGGATTATCTAAAAAACAAGCCTCTACTAAGCTACAAAGATTTAGCCCTGAGCTCAGAGGAGCTTATGGAGCTGGGTTATAAAGGAAAAAAATTGGGCATCGCCTTAGAAAAGCTTATGATGGCTGTACTTACTGGGCTTTCCAATGAAAAGAGTATTCTAATTGACTATCTTAGTAGAAACGAGTAAAATTACTATAGTTTAAGAATAGAGGTTTTTATGCAAGACTACATCATTTCCCTCGTCCGAACAAAAATAGACCTTGACGATTTTACCATGCTACCCTTTTCTCTCTACGATGAATCTTCTCCCTGGGTGCCACCATTGATCGGTGGATACAAGAAGTATGTCAGTGGTGTGGATAATTCTCTCCACGACGTTGGACCCAACGAGAAGATCATTCTACGCCAGGGCGATAAAACACTGGGTCGGTTGCTGGTAGGAATTAATAAGGATTTAAACGAATATCATAATTTAAAGGAGGCTTATATTTCGCAGTTTGAGTCTGTTAATGACCCAGAAGTTGCCCGGCTTCTTCTAGACTTTGCCTCGGATTGGGCAAAAAAACAAGGGGTAAATCGACTCAAAGGACCCCTATCCCTTCCCGGCGGCGACGACAACCGAGGCTTTATTATTGATAATTTTGATTCGCCCCCCTATATTATGAACACTTACAATCTTCCCTATTACAATGATTTTTTCACCGATTATGGTTTTGAAAAATATGCCGATTGCTATGCCTTTGAGTCGGAACTTATTGAAGAAAATCTCGAAAAATACAAGCGAATCGTACCACTGTTAATGAAACGCTATCAATTTCGCCTGGACAAAATAAATCTTAAAGACAAAGAAAAACTTAAAAAAGATGCAGAAGATATTCGGCAAATTCTTGAAGAAGGCATGCCCAAATCCTGGGAAGACTTTATGCCCCCAACAAAAAAAGAGACAGATCATATTATCAATCAGCTAGCCCCCTTTGCCGATGAGGATTTCATATTTATTGCCCGCAGTACAGTGGATGAGCGCCCCATTGGCTTTAATATCACACTGCCAGATTACAATCAAATTCTTAAAAAAATGAGGGGTCGGATATTTCCTACCGGTTTTATTACTTTTTTATTGAACAAGAGGAAGATGGATCGAGGTCGCATGTTTGTACTCTTTGTTGTGCCGGATTATCGCAAAAAAGGAGTCACAGGAGCAATCTATTTAAC
>JAAYGQ010000245.1 GCA_012727635.1 Tissierellia bacterium
GAAGAAGATGAAGGCGATGAGTGATCGCCAAGCCTTTATTCAAAAATATCAAAAAAACCTAGCCTATAAAGATGAAGAATTAAGAAAAAGAGCCGAGGCCCGTGGGGTCAGTGTTCTTAGCGATGAAATCGGTGAGTTCCTTGGTTTTTATTTGAAAAACAAATCGATTAAAGAAGTTGTGGAGATAGGAAGTGGATACGCATATTCTACTAAACTTCTCCACATTCTTTTGCCCGAAGCAAACATTGTAAGCCTTGAGCGTCATGCTCCCCGCTACGAGATTGCTAAAACACTTCTAAATCACCCTAAGGTGGAATTTATTCTTGGCGATGGGCAAAGTTATCTAAATCAACGAGAAAAGGCCATTGACCTTCTGTTTCTAGATGGTTCGAAACCCCACTATTGCTTTTTTTTACAAGAAGCCCTTCCCCTTATGAAAAAAGGCTCTTTCTTAATTGCTGACAACATCTTTGGTCGAGGTTTTAGCTATAATAAGGAAAGTGAAAAAAGACATGGAACTCTTCAAAGAAGAATGGCAACTTTTTTAGACCTTGCTTTTAAAGAGTTTAATGCCACACTACTTCCCTTGGACGATGGTCTTTTAATCGGAGAAAAAAAATGAAAAACATTGAACTCTTAGCACCGGCAGGAGATCTGGAAAAACTACGTTATGCCCTGCACTACGGTGCCGATGCTGTATATATGGCGGGAGAAGCCTTTGGACTTAGGCAACAAGCAAAGAATTTCACTCGAGAAGAAATGAAACTTGCGTTAAAGGAAGCCCACAGCCTGGGAAAAAAACTTTACCTAGTTCTCAACATCATTCCCCATAATGAAGACCTTAGGGAGCTAAGACTCTATCTTGAAGACATTAAAGAACTTGCCTTTGACGCCTATATCCTCTCGGATCCCGGCACCCTGCTTCTAGTTCGAGAAATCCTCGGCGATGTGGAGATTCATCTCAGTACTCAAGCCAATACAACCAATGCCCTCTCGGCACGTTTTTGGCATAGCCAGGGGGTAAAGCGAATCATTCTTGCCCGGGAACTTAGTTTAGTTGAAATCAAAGAAATTGTTGAAGCCAACAAGGATCTGGACCTGGATTTTGAAATTTTTGTACATGGTGCCATGTGTATCTCCTACAGTGGCCGATGTTTAATAAGCAATTTTCTAACGGGTAGAGATGCCAATAAGGGTGACTGTGCGCAGTCCTGTCGCTGGAACTATCACCTTATGGAAGAGAGACGTCCCGGTGAATATTTTCCGGTATTCGAAGATGAAAAGGGGACCTATCTATATAACAGCAAAGATCTCTGCGGCATCGACCTCCTTAAGGAAATTCTTGACACCGGTGTGGTTAGTTTAAAAATTGAAGGCCGTAATAAATCTATTTATTATGTTGCTTCCATTGTCAGGGCGTATAAGGAAGGGCTAAGACGCCTAGAAAAAGGCCAGGCACTTAATAGTGAAGATCTTTTTGATGATATCAACAGAGTCTCCCACAGAGATTTTACGCAGGGATTTTTCCTTAGAAAGCCTACGGAAGAAGATCAGCTCTACGAGGCACGTACTTATGTCAGGACGGCTGATTTTCTTGCCGTGGTTCTTGATTACGATGAAAAAACGAAATATGCCAAGCTGGAGCAACGAAATAAATTCGAATTGGGAGATCAGGTAGAATTTATAGGTCCTGATTATAAGACCTATGCTACCTGTGTCCAGGAGCTATTCGATAAGGATTGGAAGCCTCTGGAGTCGGCGCCTCATCCCCAACAAATATTATATATTTACAGTGAACAAAAACTTCAGCCTATGGACCTAATGCGCAAAAAGTTTTAAAGGAAAACTCAAATTCAACAGGAGATTTATTGAGTTTTATCCCTTGGCTATGGTAGAATAAGGCTAGTAATAAGAGGAGGACTAAAATTTGAAGGCATTAAAGCAAATTCGCGAAAAACTTGAGGAATTATCCCTAGAGGGTGGCATCTTCTTTAAACCGGAAAACCGCTACTATGTCAGTGGCTTTACCGGAAGCACGGGCTACGCTCTTGTATTAAAGGATAAAGCCTATTTCATTACTGACTTTCGCTATATTAGCCAAGTTAAGGAAGAATGTCCCGATTTTGAAATCCTTGAGATCAGTACAAGTAAGACCCTAGGCGATGTGTTAGAAGAGTTAAATCTTAATAGCCTTGGTTTCGAAGATGATTTTATGACAGTGGAAGGCCTCCAAACTCTGAAAAAAAGTTATTCAGGTCAACTCGTTGCTATGAAGCGTTTTATAGAAAATATACGTCAAATCAAAAGGGAAGATGAAATTCTACTAATGAAAAAAGCCCAGTCCATTGCCGATGAAACCTTTAGTTATATGTTAGACTTTATTAAACCCGGTATGAGTGAAAGAGAAGTTTACCTTGAACTCGTAACTCAACTTACTCAGCGTGGTGCCCAGGGAGAATCTTTTAAAGCCATTGTTGCTTCCGGCGTAAGGGGAGCCTTACCCCATGGATCAGCCACAGAAAAAATCATTGAGAAAGGCGATTTGCTTACTCTGGATTTTGGTTGCGTTTATCAGGGTTACTGCTCGGACATGACAAGAACAATTTGTGTAGGCAAAGCCAGTGAAAAACAAAAAGAAATATATCATGTCGTACTTAAAGCCCAAAAAGAAGCTTTAAAGGCCATTAAACCTGGCGCTATCTGTAAAGACATTGATAAAGTTGCCAGGGATATCATAACCGAAGCTGGCTATGGCGAAAATTTCGGCCATGGTCTAGGCCATGCGGTGGGGCTAGAAGTTCATGAGAATCCCAGGCTTAATATGGTGGATGAATCAATACTTAAAGCCGGCATGGTCGTCACCGATGAACCGGGAATCTATATTCCGGGTTTTGGTGGAGTGCGCATCGAGGACATTATTCTTGTTACTGAAACCGGATCAGAAATATTGTCAACATCAAATAAAGAACTTATTGAACTGGAAGTTTAGGAGGCCCTATGGTATCAGCCAATGATTTTAGAAAAGGAGTTACCTTCGAGATCGATGGTCAACCCTATGTTGTAATTGATTTTCAACATGTTAAGCCCGGTAAAGGGGCCGCCTTTGTGCGCACCACCTATCGCAATATAATAACTGGAGCCACCAGAGAAGAAACCTTTAATCCATCGGACCGTTTTAATAAAGCTCGTATTGAGCGTAAAAATATGCAATACCTTTATCACGATGGCACCAATTATGTATTTATGGACAATGAAACCTTTGACCAACTGGAGCTCACTGAAGAGCAGGTTTCTGAAGTAATTAAATACGTTCGTGAAAATGATTCTGTGGATGTGCGCTTTTTCCTAGGCAAAGTCATCGATGTAGAAGCTCCTAATTTTGTGGAACTTGAAATCGTTGAATCTGAGCCTGGAATTCGTGGAGACAGCGCTTCCAATATAACAAAGAAGGCAGTACTAGAAACCGGAGCCGTCGTCAATGTTCCTCTTTTTATCAACGTTGGCGACACAATTAAAATCGACACCAGGACAGGGGACTACTTGTCCAGGAAGTAATCAGGAGGAATAAAATGAGCTATATCCGTGAAAAACTAAATTTTCTGCAGGGCTATGCTGAGGGCTTGGAGCTTGATGCGAGTAAAAAAGAAACAAAGCTAATCCTCGGTATACTGGATCTTCTCGATGAGATGAGTTATGCGATGGATGAGCTGGACGAAGAAGTTGCTGAGTTGGATGAAGTTATCGAAGCTATTGATGAAGATCTGGCCGATCTTGAAATGGATTTTTATGAGATGGAAGATGATTTATTTTTCGACGAAGACGATGACGACGACCTGTTTTCTCCAGATTATGACGAAGAAGATTTTGAACTTTACGACGACGAAGACGAAGAATAGAAAGAATTAGGGCCTTTTCTACTTCAGGTGGAAGAGGTCCGTTTTTTTTGGTATAATTCAAAGTAGCGGAGGTATATTATGGAAAAAGTTTTAACTACAAAACATGGCAATCTGAGTATCAGCCAGGAAGCCATTACCGATCTAGTCACCCTTGCCGCCAAAGAGATTGAAGGCGTCGTTTTAATACAGCAAGATACCCCTTCACAAATTATGAATTTTTTAAAAGGAAAACCCCAGGAAGCCATTCAATTTCAAGAAGGCAGTGAAGGCTTGATACTAAACTTGAATGTGACAGTTCAAAATGGTTATAAAATTACTGATATTGCTTTGAAAATACAAGAAAATATTAAAAGTTCTCTGGAAACAATGCTTCAAATTCCCGTTTCTTTGGTTAATATTCGCATTGTAGGAATTAAATAATGACCCGTAGAACGTCCCGTCGAAGATTGATGCAATGGATCTATGCCTGCGATATCCAGGACAATCTCCAGGGAATTTTCAAAGATTATCCCCTTGAAGACATCAAAGAGGGGCGGGAGCTTCATTATGCCCACGATCTTTTAGAGAGCCTGGCGACACACATAGAATCTATTGACGAACTATTAAACGAAATCAGTTATACTTGGCCGGTGAATCGCATGAACAAAGTAGACCTGGCTCTTTTGCGACTGGCCACCACCGAAATTCTTTATCTTCCAGAAATTCCTAAGGAAGTTTCCATAAACGAAGCCATGGAAATTTCTAAAATTTATTCCAGTCCCGATTCCTATTCCTTTATTAACGGCGTTTTAGGCAGTGTGGTTAAGTATGGAAAGGATTAGTGTTTCACAATTAAATATGCTGATTTCCCGCGAGCTTGCTTTGTCACCGCGGTTAAACAAAATACAGGTGGAAGCTGAGATTGGACGCCTTACCCGCCATGGTAGCGGTCACTATTATTTTAGTATCAAAGATCACTATTCAGCCATTGACTGTGTTATGTACCGCTCCAGTGTGGATAAAAACAGCTACAGCTTTGATGAAGGAGACCGTGTTCTTTTAAAAGGGAGTGTTTCCTTTTATGAAAAGACCGGAAGGCTCCAGTTTTATGTATTGAGCGTTCAACCTCTAGGGGAGGGAGAACTCCTCAAGGCTTTTTATGCCTTAAAAGAAAAATTTCAAAGCGAAGGCCTACTAGATCCTCTTAATAAAAAGGCTCTTCCCCGTCTACCGCAGAAAATTGCAATTCTTACTTCACCTACCGGAGCTGCCTATGAAGATTTCATGAAGGTATTTACCCAAAGAAATCCCTTTTGTGAAGTTTTGCTTTATCCTGTCACCGTTCAAGGCGAAAAGGCAGTACCTTCCATTTTAGAGGCTCTTGAAACAGTAGAGGCAGATTTAATTGTCCTCACCCGGGGTGGGGGCAGCTATGAAGACTTGGCCGTTTTTAATGACGAAACCCTATGCCGGCGTCTGGCCTCACTTTCTACCCCCTGCCTATGTGCCATTGGTCATGAGATCGATTTTACGCTGGCAGAACTTGTTTGTGATCTAAGAGCAGCTACACCCACTCAAGCGGCCCAATTGGCCTCAGATGATGCTATAACTCTTATTCAGACTCTAATGAGCAAACTAGCTCTCCATGCTAAGAACCGCTTTCTTGAACTGGAAAATGAAAGCTTTTATCTTGATAGTAAAATCGACAAGATGCGTCGGTCTATAGAGCAGAGACTGATAAATGAAGAACGCAATTTATTTGAGCACCAAAGAGAACTTCGTCAGAGATTTGATAAGATTTTTACCAAAGAAAAAGAAACAGCCGATAGGTTCTTCTTACGCATTGAGGGTTATAACCCCGATGAAATATTAAAAAGAGGCTATATAGCGGTAAAACAAGAGCATTGGGTACTAAGGAAAAACCAGTTGGAGCCAAGCCCAGCAGAACTGCATTTTTATGATGGAATTAAGAAAGTAGAGATATCATGAAGGACTATCAAAAAAAGATACTTCGTTTAGAAGCAATTGAAGGGCAACTTTCCGATGCATTAGCCCTGGATAAGGCCCTTGTTTTATATAAAGAAGCTGTTGTTATTTATAAAGAACTGCAGCAATACTACCAACAAATAGAGGAAGATTTTAATGCCTTACACGAAGAAAATTGAACAAAGCCTAGCAGAACTTCTTTTTAGAGAGAAAAATAGCAAATTGCAAAAGGCCATGGGCTATTCTTTACTTGCAGGGGGCAAGCGTGTAAGACCGCTGCTTTATCTTCATCATCTTAGCGCCTTTAGAACACCCATTGAAGAAGATTATAGATTTGGTGCAGCTATAGAAATGATCCACTGCTACTCTTTGATCCACGATGATCTTCCCGCCATGGACAATGACAATTTGCGCCGTGGAAAACCGACAAATCATATTGCCTATGGTGAGGCCCTGGCTATTCTTGCAGGAGATGGGCTTCTTAATCTTGCCTATGAGATATGTTTTGAACTAGCCATAGAGGATTCTTCCTTTTTAACGATGGGACAGGCCCTGGCTAGGGCTGCCGGAGATAAGGGTATGATCTATGGCCAGATGCTAGACCTCAGCTATGAAGGACTTCCCATGGACAAGGCGCTACTGACAGAGATGCTCCTAAACAAAACAGGAAAACTTATTAGCCTTCCCATCGAGGCAGCAGCTCTTCGAGCAAAGCGCTGTGAAGAGGAAATAAACAGCTGGAGAAAAATAGGTATGGACCTGGGTCTAGCCTTTCAAATAAAAGATGATCTTTTAGATGTCGATTCTACGGCAACTATATTGGGTAAAACACCCGGTAAGGACGAAAAAAACAAAAAGAATTCCTACGTTCAGGTCTATGGCTATAAAAAAGCCCTAGAAGATTATCACAAGCTTCAAGGCAGTATTTTAGAGAAAATAGCCCATCTTAGTTCAAAGGAGTCATTGGTGGAATTTTATAAAACTCTTTTGGAAAGGAAATATTAATGCAACTTTCGAAGATTCATTCTCCCGAAGAGCTAAAAAAGCTCTCCCTAGTTGAACTGGAAGTTTTGTCGGCCCAAATCAGGAGCTTTATCATTGAAACCTTGGAAAAAACCGGGGGACATCTTTCCTCTAATTTAGGTACCGTGGAATTAACCTTGGCGCTGCATAGAGTTTTTTCTGCCCCAGAGGATCGTATTGTCTGGGACGTGGGCCATCAAACCTATACTCATAAAATTATTACCGGCCGAAAAGATCAGATGAATACTATCCGACAATACCAGGGCCTCAGTGGTTTTCTCAAATGCCATGAAAGTCCCTATGATTGCTTTGGAGCCGGCCACGCTACAACTTCCTTGTCCGCTATGTTGGGCTTTTTAATTGCCGATCGAGCACAAAAAAAGGACAATTACCATGTGGCGGTTATTGGCGATGGTTCTCTTAGTGGCGGCATGGCCTTTGAAGCCATGAACATCCTTGGAGCTCGGGGTGAGCGGGCCATGATTATCCTCAATGACAATGAAATGAGCATTGGTCACAATGTAGGCGTTCTTGCCCAACGCTTTAATCAAATTAGAAACAGTCCGCGCTATTTTGCGGTGAAAAATAAAGTCGGTCCCCAACTCAACCCCAGCCTTCAAAAGGGTCTTGCTTCGGTAAAGAAAAATCTTCGCCGTCTTGTTATGAAATCAACTCTTTTTGAAGAAATGGGGCTGCGCTACTATGGCCCTGTAGATGGCCACAATCTTGAAGAACTGATTGATGCCATGGAAGCCCTTAAAGATTATCGTGGGCCTACGGTACTCCACGTTCTGACAAAAAAAGGCAAAGGATACGAGTTCGCTGAGAAAAATCCCAATCTATACCATGGGGTTGGCGCCTTTGATTCCAAGTATCCAATCATAGAATCAACAAAGACAGATTTCAGTGCTGTTTTTGGAAACAAACTTCTGCAGTTGGCCAAAGAAAATGAAAAAATCTTCGCCATTACCGCAGCCATGGCCGATGGTACCGGCCTAAAGTCTTTCCAAGAAGAACTTCCTCAGCAAATAGTAGATGTAGGCATCGCCGAAGAATCTGCTATTACCATGGCTACGGCTATGGCCCTTGGCGGATTAAAACCCTATGTAGCAATCTATTCAACTTTTTTACAACGAAGCTTTGATCAGCTTATTCACGATATGGCTCTTCATGGGGCTTCTGTGGTGCTATGTATCGATAGAAGTGGAATTGTTGGTGCCGATGGTGAAACCCATCAAGGTATCTATGATACTTCCTTCTTAAGTATTGTGCCAAATATGCAACTTTGGGCACCCATGGATGCTGTGGAACTGGAAGCTATGCTGGATGAAAGCGTTGACTTTACCGGACCACTAGCCATAAAGTACCCCCGAGGAAACTGCCCTAGACTCAAAGAAGATCCCGGTGTGATAACTGAAAATAGGCTTTATGCTCGCAACAGTGACCTTCTTGTTGTAAGCTATGGTTCAATGATGGAAAGCTTGCTAGAACTTCAAAAAGAAATCTCCTTTGACCTTTATAATCATAGGATTATCCTTCCCATTGATAGAGCCGCTCTGGAAAAATTATTTAAGAACTATCAACGGATTATAGTAGTTGAAGAAAATATTTATACAGGAAGTTTGGCCCAGAAACTCCAAGCACTTTTTGGTGTAGAATCTCTAACTCTAATGGATGGGTTCCTAGAGCAGGGGACCCCCGAGGAGCTACGAAAGAGCCAGGGTTTGGATAAAGCATCCATTAAAAGAAAAATTTTAAAGAAAGACTAAGAAAGGCACTTTTATGCTTAAGGAATTAAGTTTACGCAATTATCTTCTTCTTGACGATCTCCATTTGGAATTTTCACCGGGTTTTTGTGTCATTACCGGTGAAACCGGTTCAGGGAAGTCGGTTCTTTTGGAGGGACTACGCATCCTACTTGGCCAGAGCGTTACAAAAGAAGAACTTCGTAATCCTCAGGAAAAAGCATATTTTGAGCTTATATATGAAGATGAAGATGAAATTCTTGCCCTAAGCCGAGAGGTTTTTCCTTCAGGAAGAAGTGTTTCCAGGCTAAATGGTGAAATAATAAATCTCAATCAGGTTAGGACTCTTTTTGATCCTAAAATTGATTTTTATGGACAAAGGGATGATTCACTTCTGCTTCATCGCCACCATCAGCAAAGACTTCTATTTAATTATGGGAAAGAAGAGATTAAAACCATATTAGAAGAAATCAAAAATTTTAAGGATGTAGAAAAAAAAATTCAAGGTCGCCTTGAAGAACTAAGGGAGCTTAGTCAGCTTGAAAAAGAGGCTTTGGAACACCAATATAAAGAACTTGAAAACCTCCATTTAAATCTAGAAAAAGATTTGGAATTAGAAGAGAACTTCGATGAGATTCTCCATGGACGTGAGATACTGCAAGGGCTTCAAACTTCAAAAGAACTTCTTGACAACGAAATACTCAGGGGACTCTATCGCTTAGAAGATGAGGTGCTTTCCATGAGGCATTTTAGTCGTCATACAGAAATTCATAGCCGCCTACAGGGGCTTCGCTATGAACTGGAAGATCTTAGAGAAGAGCTAGGGGATGCTTTAACAAATATAGATGTGGATGAAGAATTTATCCGGCAAAAAGAAGAGCGCTTTCGAATTTTAATGGATATAAAAAAGAAATACCAAAGGGACATTAAAGAGTTAATAGAATATAAAGAAGAAATTGAGAAAATCCTCAATAATCACCGCCACCAAAATGAAATTCGTGAAGAATTAAAAAAAGAGCACGAAAACAATCTAAAGGCCTATCATAAAAGTTCGAAAAAACTTTTGGAAATCTCACAAAAACAATTTTTAAAAATGACCCAAGGACTAAAAGAAGTGCTGAAATTCCTTGAACTGGAGCAGGCTGAATTTTCTCTAGAAATGGAAGAAAAAGATTCCGAAGAAATATATCTCGATGGCCACTTTAGGCTGAGCTTTCTTGCTTCAATGAACAAGGGAGCCCTGCGTCCCATGGCAAATATACTTTCCGGTGGGGAAATGAGTCGACTGATGTTGGCACTAAAAAGTGTGCTTTCCTCGGAAGAAGAGCTCATGATTTTTGATGAAATAGACACTGGCATATCCGGCCGAGTAGCCCATCAAGTGGGCAAACAAATCCACCACCTGTCAAAAACAAAACAAATTATTGCCATCAGTCATTTACCCCAGGTCGTCGCCTTTAGCGATGAACATTTTTTCCTAGAGAAAAACCTAGGTAGAACGACAGTTAAAAAACTAAGTACAAAAGAGCACGAGGAAGCTCTAGCCACAATGATGAGTGGCCAGCTAAATGAAGCCAGCCTTGAAACCGCGAGAAAAATGATATTTCGTGCAAAAGGAGAATAAAATGAAACGTGTAATCATAATAATTCTAGATTCTTTAGGTATTGGCCATGCCAAGGATGCCAAGGCCTTTGGCGATACAGGAGCCAATACTCTAAAGTCAGTTATGGCAAAAAATCCTAATATTACGAATCTTCGAAAACTAGGCCTGGGAAACATCAACGAGGTTGATTATATTGAAAAAGAGCCAGAGCCCCTAGCCCTCTACGGAGCTATGGAAGAAGTCTCCGCTGGAAAAGACACTACCATAGGCCATTGGGAAATCGCAGGTCTTGAAATTTGTAC
>JAAYGQ010000032.1 GCA_012727635.1 Tissierellia bacterium
CCTCCCACTACAGAGGAAAACACAGTCACTGTGGAGCCAAGCCAGTCTGTAAATCGCCCTTTGACAAAGGAAACTATGTTGTCGTTTATTTCGTTTAAATCGATTTCTTGAATCCAATCATTAATTTTAGAATATTTTATGGAACTGTTTTTTATATATTCTTGTAAATCTTCCCAATACAGCGGAAGCTTCTCCGCCAGTTGTTCACCGGCTCCAACTATATTTGGAATTACAATAATAAGAACCAATGCAACCACAAGTATAAATAGTATCAGGGTAATCAATAAACCAATGGGCCTATGGTATTTATCCTTTACATCCTTTAGCGGACCCTTGCTGGCAAAGAGTTTTTCTTCAATATAACTCATAGGCTTATTTAGTATAAATGCTATAACAAGCCCTATAATAAATGGTGTTAATATTCCTAAAAACAAATTCAACCCTATTCCAACAAGTTTAATGTTTTCAAAAACCCACCATATAAATACAGCATACAGAATCAACAACATGGCTTCTCTCATTTGTTTTGTTTTTATCTTCATGGCTTCACCTTCTTTAGGCATAATTAGCGAATAATTTTTCTCTGAGCAAAAACGAATCTTTTCGTAAAGGGGTTACTGGATTTATCCATTGAGTATTTTTCATAATGAATCCTCAAATAGCGTCCCAATGAGCTTGGCATAACTTCTGGTGGCTTGTCATAGAATCCATTTCATAAGACTAGATACCCTATTTCTAAAACTAATGATCATATTTTCACAGGGAAAATACTTTGGATCCAAATTATTTTTATCTTTACAGTGTTTTTCAAGTGATCCTTGATAGGATATCCAAATAAAATCACAATATTTGCAATAAACTTCTATAACCCCAGCTTCTTCTAGTATAATATACAGTAACTCTCATCGGGACATTTCAGATAAATAAATACGATTATAAGGATCTTTGCCTAAGTCATCTTTAGGATCTTTGTTTTTTAAAAATGCTGCCTCTTATATTATACTATGCTTTTTAAAAAGCGCTGGGGACTGCATTAAATTAACGCTCCCTCTACAACTTACAGATTGTTTTCTTTTGTGATCTGTAATACTATAAGCCTTAGTGCCTAGTAGCAATCACTATGGATGCTTTAGACTTAAGGCTCCTATAAAAAACGTTAAACCATCACTAGGTGTCCTAGGCCTAGGCCCATGGCTGTCAGACCAGCGGACAAGATGCTTTACCCAAATATAATTAAAGAAGAGTGATAAATTTGAAAATAAAACAAAAGGCCTCCATACATAATTCAGCGATGCTAAAAGAACTTCTCCTATTCTACCTACCCCTAGGTATATATTCCATGATTATGATGAGTACTCATAGTGTCATGAATTTAGGAATTTCACGAGCAGCCAACGCCAAAATAGGATTGGCCGCTTTTGCCGTGACGATGAACATTATGAATACCTTTGCATCTCCTTGTTTTGGGGCAAGGCAGATGTTAGTGGCTCTTGCCCATGATAAAAAATCTTTACGAGTCTCCAAGGCTGTAATGATTAAAATAACCTTCTTATCCCTATCGGTACTTTCTATTTTAGCCTTTACTCCCATAGGTGAATTTGTTTTTGTTACATTATTCAACACCCCACAAAACTTAATGAAGGATGTAAAATCCGCCGCTGTTTTTGCTCTTTCTTTGCCCTTTATATATACTTTACGCGCTTACTCCCAGGGAATCATTATTGTAAAAAAGAAAACCGAATATTTGACATTTACGGTAATTGTGAGGATCCTCTTTATGATTGTCCTCGCCATTATCCTCCCCAAGATTGAATCTTTAAGCGGGGCTTCTATAGGCATGATAATATGGACTTCCGGTATGGCTCTGGAATCTGTGGTTAACTTTCTATTCTCCAGAAAACTTTATAGTAATATGCCGGAAAAACCGGTTTATGTTGAAGGCAAAGAAGATCTTTCAACCAAAAC
>JAAYGQ010000246.1 GCA_012727635.1 Tissierellia bacterium
CTTAAGGATCCCAAGAAGAATTTCGAGAAAATTTTAGACTGGGCTGATACATTTGCAGGAGATGATTTTGCTTCCCAAAGAAAAGGGGTTCGCCAAGCAATGACAAACCCCGAGAGCCCCTATTATGATTTTATTCATCAGAGTGTAGAGAGAATAGATCATCATGTATTAAAAACACTTTCCCGAAACTTATTTTTTAATGCCAGCTTAATTGGAGGACCAATACATGAAAAATTGCGCCAGGAGTACAATTGCAATATACCCTGGACAATTTTACTGGACCCTACCTCTGCCTGCAATATGAACTGCAAGGGCTGCTGGGCAGCAGAGTATGGCAATAAACTAAATCTTACTTATAAAGAAATCGATGATATTATTAGCCAGGGCAAGGAACTAGGCGTATATATGTATATTTATACTGGAGGAGAGCCCCTAGTAAGGAAAAATGACTTGATTGATATTTGCGAAAAACACTCAGACTGTGTCTTTTTAACATTTACCAATGGCACATTAATTGATGATGACTTTGCAAAAGAAATGCTAAGGGTAGGAAATCTTGTACCGGCTATTTCCCTAGAAGGTTTTGAAGAAGCAACTGATAGTAGGCGTGGACCAGGGGCCTACCAAAAAGTGATGGATGCAATTGAAGTTTTACGCCAAAATAAATTGCTTTATGGCATTTCTACTTGTTATACTAGTGAGAATATAGATTCTATTTTATCTGATGAATTTACCGATCACCTAATTGAGCTAGAGGCCGCTTTTATCTGGTACTTCCACTATATGCCAGTGGGTAAGGGCGCTTTACCAGAGCTTCTGCCTAGTCCAGAACAAAGAAAAAGAGTTTTTCATAAAATCAGAAAAAACCGCAAGGAAAAACCACTTTTTGCCATGGACTTTCAAAATGACGCCCAGTATGTAGGAGGATGCATCGCAGGGGGCAGAGACTACTTACATATTAATGCGGCTGGAGATATAGAGCCCTGTGTGTTTATTCACTACTCTGATTCTAATATTAGAGAAAAAACTTTATTAGAGGCCCTAGGCTCCCCCTTATTTATGGCCTACCACGATAAGCAACCCTTTAATGAGAATATGTTAAGACCCTGTCCTATGCTGGAAAACCCAGATAAACTTAGGGAAATAATAAAAAACACAGAGGCCAAGTCTACAAATCTTCTTTCCTCAGAAAGTGCAGATGAGCTCTGCTCTAAATGTGATAGATATGCTAAAAACTGGGCTCCCACAGCAGATAAAATATGGAAAGAAGAAAGGGCGGACCTATAATTTCTGCTCGCAAAACACATAAATGAAGGAACAAATAAGAATGGACAAAGAAATCAGATTAAATAAATACATCAGAGATTCAGGCTTTTGTTCTAGAAGAGAAGCAGATAAATATATTGAAGCAGGCTGCGTTTTAGTAAATAAAAAGCCGGCAACAATCGGAACCAGGGTAGGACCTGGAGATAAGGTATATATAAATAAGAGGTTAATAAAAGTAGAAGAAGAAAAGATATATCTTGCCTTTAATAAACCCCGGGGCCTTACTTGCACCACCGATAAAAGAGACCCGACAAATATTATTGATTATATAGGATATCCCAAGCGGATCTTTCCTATTGGCCGCCTTGATAAAGACTCAGAAGGACTTGTTCTTTTGACAAATGATGGTGATATTGTCAACCGCATTCTAAGGGTGGGCAATGCCCATTCCAAGGAATATATTGTTAGGGTGGACCGTGAAATAACAGATGAGTTTTTAAAAAAAATGAGCAGTGGTGTAAGAATTCACAATACCCTAACCCTTCCCTGTCAGGTAAAGCGAACAAATAAAGACTCCTTTCGCATTGTCTTGATTCAGGGCCTTAATAGACAGATACGATTGATGTGCGAGGCCCTTGGTTATGAGGTAGTGAGCTTAAGGCGCCTTAGAGTTATGGGAATAACAACAAGAGGACTTGAGCTGGGCTCCTACCGGGAGTTAGGAGCAGGGGAAGTAAAGGAATTATTAAAAGCGACAGAAAATTCCTCTAAAACAGAAGAAGCCTCTATCCTTAAAAACCAAAAAGGCAAA
>JAAYGQ010000247.1 GCA_012727635.1 Tissierellia bacterium
CGAAGTATTAAAGAGACCTTTAAAGAATACTCCTCCATCAGCAACCGAATTCCTCCGGAGGTTAGTATTTCCCTTGCCGGCGTCGAAGAACCCGGGCGTTTTGCTGATCTTATTATTCCCCAACTCAATATTACCATTGATGAAAAACAAGATCTTCTAGAGACTCTCAATACCAAGGATCGTTTGTTTAAGCTCTATCGCCATCTTCTCCAGGAAGTGGAAATCGTCGAACTGGAACGAGATCTTAGCGAAAAAGTAAAAGACCAGATGAACAAAAGCCAAAAGGAATATTTCCTACGAGAGCAAATGCGAATTATTCAGCAGGAGCTGGGCGATGAGGAAGATCTGGTTTCAGAATCTGAAAAACTAAGAAGTAAGCTACAAAAGCTTCGCCTTAAAAAGGATCTCCATGAGAAGATGGAAAAAGAGATTGAAAAGTATTCAAGACTCAATCCTTCTTCGCCGGAATCCGCCGTGTCTAGAAATTATATCGAATGGATTTTGGATCTTCCCTGGAACAAACAAAGCAAAGAGCAAATAAACCTTCCCCATGCAAGGGAAGTTTTAGACGAAGATCACTATGGCCTTGAAAAAGTAAAGGAAAGAGTTCTAGAATATCTGGCTGTGAGAAAACTCACCGGCAGTATGAAGGGGCCCATTATCTGTCTTGTAGGGCCTCCGGGAGTGGGAAAAACTTCCATTGCTTCGAGTATTGCAAGGAGCGTAAACCGGAAATTCATCCGTATGAGCCTAGGTGGTGTACGTGACGAAGCTGAAATTCGCGGTCACCGCAGGACCTATATTGGTGCAATCCCCGGACGTATTATGACTCATATTAAGGAAAGTGGAGTGAAAAATCCGCTCTTTCTCTTTGATGAAATCGACAAACTGGGTTCGGATTTTCGGGGTGACCCGGCATCGGCACTTCTAGAAGTTCTAGATCCTGAACAAAACAAAAGCTTCCAAGACCACTATCTAGAGGTTCCCTTTGATCTTAGTAAGGTTATGTTTATAACTACGGCCAATACCACCTCTACCATTCCCAGGCCGCTGCTGGATAGAATGGAACTCATTGAGATTACCGGTTATACACTTTTTGAAAAAGAGCAGATTGCAAGGCGCTATCTTATTCCCAAACAGCAAAAGGAAAATGGCCTGGAAAAGGCCGATATCACTTTTTCAAAGGAAGGGCTGCGCAGTCTCATTGAAGAATATACAAGGGAGTCGGGTGTCAGGGAGCTAGAAAGAAAGATTGGCAATATTTGTAGAAAACTAGCCATTGAAGTCGTTGAGAAGAAAAAAGAAAGCTTTTCTATCACGAAGTCTTCCCTGGTCAAATATCTTGGTGAAGCGCCCTATACACCGGATCAACTTGAAAAAGAAGACAGAGTGGGACTTGTTAATGGCCTTGCTTGGACTAGTTTTGGTGGCGATACCCTAGAGATAGAAGTAAATATTTCCAGTGGGAAAGGAATATTATCCCTTACGGGCCAGCTGGGCGATGTTATGAAAGAATCAGCCCAGGCGGGACTGAGTTATCTAAAAAGTCAGGCGAAGAAACTTGAAATTCCCGATGATTTCTTCTCCACCCATGATATTCACATCCACGTTCCAGCCGGAGCGATTCCTAAGGATGGCCCCAGTGCCGGGATTACCATGGCAACGGCCATGGCTTCAGCCATGACGGGAAGAAAAGTTTCCCATATACTGGCTATGACCGGGGAAATTACCCTGCGAGGCAGAGTACTACCCATTGGCGGCCTTAAGGAAAAACTTCTGGCAGCCAAACGCCGGGGAATTAAGAAAGTTCTGATCCCCAAGGATAACGAAAGAAATCTTAGGGAAGTTCCACGGGAAATTAAAAAAGATCTGATCATCCTTCCTGTTTCATCCATGGAGGAAGTCTTAAAGGAGGCATTGAAGTGAAAATCACTTCCGCCACTTTTTTAGGCAGTGCCGTTGGGGGGGATCAATTCCCTCCCGAGGATCTGCCAGAGCTTGCCTTTGCCGGTCGTTCCAATGTAGGCAAGAGTTCGCTGATTAATTATTTATTAAATAGGCGTAGTCTAGCAAGAACCAGTTCCACACCGGGGAAAACTCAGACCATAAATTTCTATGAAATCAATGGGGCTTTTCGCTTTGTGGATCTTCCCGGCTATGGGTATGCCAAGGTTTCCAAAGCGGAAAAGGCCAAATGGGGCTCCTTTATTGAACTCTATCTTCGGGAAAGAAAAAAGCTTGTGGAAATCATCCTGCTTCTTGACGTTCGCCGAAAAGTGGGAGAAGATGATATTCAAATGCTGAATTTTATCCGGGCCATGGGCTACCAAGGCAGAGTTGTGCTGACAAAGATTGATAAGCTCAATCAGTCGCAGATTGTTCGGGCCAGAAGGGACATTGAAGATAAACTGGGAGTACCTAAGGAACATATTTTTATTATCAGCAATCTAAAGGCCAAGGGAAAATACCCTCTATGGGAATCCTTCAATAAACTTTTTCAAGAAAAGGGCTTTCCTATTAACTTAGAACGCCAGATAAGTCCGGAGCAAAAGAATGCTTAGAACGACCCTGGCCTATATTGTTGAAGAGGGCAAAGTGCTGATGCTTCACCGCAATAAGCGAAAAGACGACGTCCACTACGGCAAATATGTAGGCCCCGGTGGGAAACTCGAAGGGGATGAAAGTTTTCATCAGTGTATGAAACGGGAAGTCTTGGAAGAAACCGGCTTGGTAGTGCTTAAAGACAAATTGGTGGGTACTTTGTTTTTTCCTAATTTTGATGGAGAAAATGATATTTTCAGTTATGTCTACCGGGTTGAGAAAACTCAAGGTCAGCTCAGTGAAAATCATGAAGGCAAGCCCCTTTGGGTAGACAAAGAAGATGTGCTTAAACTTCCTCTATGGGAGGGAGATAAAATATTTCTACCCTGGATACTCCAGGATGGTCCCTTTTTTGAAGGTATATTCTACTATGAAAAGGGTGTGTTTCAAAACTATGAAGTTAAATTTGGAGGAAAGATGAACCCAAAAATGAGGCTGCGCCTCGAGAACGGCGACGAAATGATCCTGGAGCTCTATCCTGAGATAGCTCCCAAAACTGTAGAAAACTTTGTTCACTTAGTAGAAAAGGGCTTTTATGATGGGTTGAGTTTTCATCGTGTCATTCCGGGCTTTATGATTCAGGGCGGTTGTCCCGAAGGTACGGGCACCGGTGGCCCCGGCTATGCTATTCCCGGAGAATTTAAAAGCAATGGCTTTGAAAATTCACTAAGGCATGAGCGGGGTGTTCTCAGCATGGCAAGAAGTATGATGGCCGATTCTGCCGGAAGCCAATTTTTTATTATGCATAAAAACTCACCCCATCTCGACGGAGAATATGCTGCCTTTGGTAGAGTAGTGGAAGGACTTGCAGTACTGGACCGTATTGCCGCAGTAGCCACAGGATCCCAAGATAAACCTCTAGAGCCCGTTGTAATAGACCGAATTGATCTCTTAGAGGAGTAGTTTTCCTATCTTAAAAGTAGCTCAAGCTACCCTAGAGATCAAATTAATTTATGATTTTCTTTGACAAAAGCCCGACTGAAATCAAATTTTTCAGTCGGGCTTTTGTCTATGCAAAGTGGGTTATTCTATATAGTCTCAATAAACCCATAGGTTGTTAAAAAAAATCTTTCCCGGTTATATATTCTTTTTGAGTCAGTTTTCTTAGCAAAGTTCATTGACCCTTTGGGTTTTTTGTAGTGCTTCTTGTAGTAGGGCGAGAGTTCTCTCCTCTATGAAATTAAGAAGAGAAAAGGATTTATGCTGATTTAAAAAACAGATCACTCAAATAAAAACTCAGTGATCTGTTTTGGCGAAGTGTAAACTCCTTTACTCTAAAGACTGTATAGCATCTTCCCGTAGTCTGGGTAGGGATAGCTTTCACCCGGAAGAAGCCTTTCCATTTTATCAGCGCTGGCCCTTAGGTCCTTCATGGCGCTGCGTACCTTGGTTGAAAAAATAAGGGCTTTTTTCTCACTATTTTTTTCTTCCAGGGCTTCCTTAAGAAGAAGATTGAGAGTCTGGGTTTTTTCCTTGGTTTCTTTATAGAGTTCTATGGCAATATTGAGTTCCTCTAGGAAAAAATCATCCACTAGACTTAGATTTTTGCGCTGGAAGATTTCCTCTCTCAGGGCCGGCAATAGGTCCTTCTCCAGCATGATTTTCATTGTCCTTGCCTCGGCCATTAAGGTATGACTGTACTGGCTATATAGGATATGACTTCTTGCTTCCAGCTCTTCTTCTGAGAGAACGCCACTGCGCTGGAACATTTCCACGGTGCTCCTAGAAAGAAGGGAAGGAATGCAGGCAACATAGTTTTGCAAAATAGGAAGACCCCGCTCCTTGGCTTCCAATAGCCAGGAATTGCTATAACCGTCTCCTTCATAAAGGATATGCTTTACTGCCCAGAGTTTATCGGTGAGATAGCCATAGGCTTCTTTTTCCGGTGAAGCCATGGCTTTTAAATCTTCGGTCATTTCACCCAATTCATCGGCCAGGGCAGCAAGAAGGCAAATGTTAAGCATGGCCGCTGAACGGGAGGACCCCAGCATACGAATTTCAAACTTATTTCCCGTAAAGGCAATGGGCGAGGTGCGGTTTCTATCGGTGCTATCGGCAGGAAGATCCGCCAGTTGGGGAAGGCACTGCTTTTGATGGCTTGGGCATAGCGCTTTTTCACCGAAGAATCCTCTTAGGGTAGCATGAAGATCTTCGCCGAGATAGATGGACACGATGGCTGGGGGAGCTTCAAAGCCTCCTAGGCGTTCATCATTGCCCGCATCGCTACTGGCTAGTCTTAGCAGGGTAGAGTGCTTTTCTGTGGCCAGAATAAAAGCACTTAAAAATAAGAGAAAACGCAGATTTTCCTTAGGAGATTCCCCGGGCTCCAGCAGATTAACCCCCTGGCTGGTTAAAAAGGAAATATTATTGTGCTTACCGCTGCCATTGATCCCGAAGTAGGGTTTTTCATGGAGTAGGCAAACAAATCCATGCTGGGCCGCTTTTTCTTTCAGTACGTCCATAAGGAGCATATTTTGGTCGATGGATAGACTGGCAATCTCCTGATGGCTTACGATTTCAAACTGAGCCGGGGCCGATTCATTGTGTTCGCACTGGGCAAAGATACCTAGGCGCCATAACTCCACATTGACGTCCTGCATAAATTCTCCGACTTTTGTTGGTATGCTACCCAAATAATGATCTTCAAATTCTTGGCCCTTAGGAGGCGGAGCCCCAATCAGAGTCCTTCCGGTATAGAAAAGATCAGGCCGCTTTAGGAAATGCTCTTTTCTAACAAGAAAATATTCTTGCTCTAGACCGATCATGGGCTTGACACCCTTTAGCTCCTTTTCGCCCAGCTGGTGAAGAAGCTCCGTTGCCTTTTGATTAAAGCTATCAACGGCGCGAAGAAGGGGGCTTTTAAGATCCAGCTGATCTCCTCTATAGGAGATGAAAATACTTGGTATGTAGAGGACGTGACCCCTTACAAAGGCAAAGGAGCTGATGTCCCAGTAGGTAAAGCCCCGGGCTTCAAAGGTGGCTCGGAGGCCTCCCGTTGGAAAACTGCTGCCATCGGTTTCCCCTTTGATAAGAGAACTACCGGAAAAATGGAGAAGAGGTAGTTCCTCGTCCTTTGTGATAAAGGTATTGTGTTTTTCTGCACTGAGTCCTGTTAAGGGAATAAACCAATGGGTGTAATGGGTGGCTCCTTTTTCCAGTGCCCATTCCTTCATGGCGTGGGCCATGGCGTCGGCGGTTTCTCGGTCCATTACGGTTTCCCTATACAGAGCTGTCTTCCATTTTTTATAGATAGGGCTTGGCAGCCTTTTTTTCATCTCATGTCGACTAAACTGTAGATTCCCAAAATGTTCTATCATGGCAACCTCCCTTTTTTAAGAGTTTATCAGTAAAGAGGGAAAATAAAAAGCCCCTAAAGGAAAATAGGGGCTTTTTGCATTGATTCAGTGTAGATTATTCAATATGGTTTGTAAGACTACCTAGTGTTTCAATTTCGCAGCGCACAATGTCACCACTCTTAAGATAGCCCGGGGGGTTCATTCCTGCCCCCACACCGGAAGGAGTTCCGGTAAAAATAAGATCTCCTGGGTAGAGGGTAAGCCCCTGGGAAAGTTCACTAACAAGGGTAGGTATATCAAAAAGCAAATCCTTGGTAGTGCCCCTTTGTCGGAGCCTATCATTAACATAGAGTTTCAGCTCTAGCTCCGGTGGAAAATCTAGTTCGTCGGTTGTTATGACTCTAGAGGAAAGGGCAGTGAATCCATCCAGGCTTTTACCCTTGAGCCACTGGTTGTGTTTGGTCTGGAGATCCCTGGCGGTGAAATCATTGCCGATAAGATAGCCAAAGATAACTTCTTTTACCTCTTCTTTTCTTACATTCTTGCACTTTTTCCCAATAACTAAGACCAGTTCGACTTCATAGTCTAGGCAGTGCGTATGCTGCTGCCACTGGCTAATGAGGCAGTGATCCCCGCTTAGCTCTTTGCAAGCCTTCATAAAATATATAGGGGCCTGGGGGATGGTATCCTTCACCGTTGAAAGCCCGGCAAGCTCCTTTACATGGTCTAGGTAATTTTTGCCAAGGCAAAAAACCCTGGCTCCTTCTTCAAAGGGGGGAAGAAGTTCTACTTCCCTTAGATCTAAGGCTTGGCCCTGGGGAAGAGGTGGATCGGCCTCAAGATAGTCCAGAAGATCTATGGCTCCCAGGGGAAGAATTTTCTCTTCTTCGATTTTTCCAAGGCGACTCTGTTTGCCATCAAAAAACCTTGAAATAATCATTTTTGTATTTCCAAATAATGGGCAATGTTTGCCTCACTGTCTATTACCGGTGAAAGAAGCGAATCTCTCGCGGTAAGTAGGGTGGTCACACCGGGACCATGGCCGGCCTTTACACAGTTGGAATGGACAATCACCCCCAGGGTGGCGCTGCCTTTAAGATATTGGCGTCCATAGCGGGTATCGCAGTCTTGTAGGAATACGATATCCCCAAAGCAAAGATCCATAAGGCCCAGTTCTTCCAAAGTTTTAACATCGCCAGTCATTATATCGTAATCACCGGTATAGGCGCTGGCAGCTCCAATTCCGCTCCCCATAAGATGGGCAGGGATTACAGCTTTAACGGGCACCTGAAGCTGCCCATCCTCTTCAACAATTCCCATTTTTTCGAGAAGATGGGGATCAAGATTCATACAGTGCACATGGGGATAATCGGTAAGGCGAAGGCCTTGACCTAGAGCCCGAATACGAATGGTATCCCCGATGGCCATTTTTTCAAGATCTTCTCTTTTAAAGTAGCAGATGGTATGGTCTATGCCTCCATGCATACCGGTGACGTAGCCCCGGGCCCCCTTGGCATCGCCGGTGATGACTTCGGCGGCGTTTCCAACGCAGGCAAAGAGCATTAAAGCATCGTTTTCCGAAGCTTCGGGAAGCTTTAAGCTGACACCGGGCTCCACATGGTCTCCCATAAGCTCCATGCAGGAGTCTCCGATTTGAAAATTATAAACGATCCCACCCACCGAAGGAAGCAGTACATTTCCTCCCTCGCTGGTGCCCTGATAGGTTCTGACCATTGTGGGAGCGTGGATGGGACCTTGAATGCAGAATTCAACCAGTTGTTTTTGATTGGTTTTCATAGGGATCCTTTCTAGCTAGTAGCTCGATCAAAAAAGATGCTTTTACTACTAAAGCTTAGGGGTAGGGCAATGACAGTGACTACGGGCTTTTCAAAAAGATTAAGACTCATGGCAGCCTTTCCCATGGTCATCATCACTCGGGAGTCCACACCCAGGCTTTGACCTAGGGAAAGAGCACTGCCCAGGGCGATGCCAAGATCAATGTTGGGGTAAACGCAGCGGCCCCGGTGCTTTCTATTTTCTATGCAGTCGGCATAGCCACAAAAGCCACAGTTGGGCACATTTCTTGGCTCATCGATGCAACCGATCAGTAACAACATATGGGTGTTTTCTAGATTCTTAGCGTCGCGGATAAAAAAAGGGATATCATGTTGGCGGCCCTGTTTATCCATTTCTTCAATGAGTGCTGGGAAATCTTCTTTTTCAAGAAGTATGTATTCCAAAGAATCGACGCCCTTGGCCTTGGGAGCAGTTTTGGCCCGGGCAAGCATGGACAGTCCTGCTTGTTCTAAGGCTTTTTCGATGATTGATTTTTCGCGTAACATTCTTCCTCCTAAAATTCGATACCTTCTCGGGCATAAATACCCTTTTCGTAGTAGTGTTTTATTTCTCGCATTTCTGTGACCAAATCAGCTATTTCCATTAATTGTCTTGGAGCATAGCGACCGGTACAAATCACTTCGGTGTTTTTCCTTTTTTCCAAAATAGCAATCAGTTTGGGTAATTCTATTAATCCATAGTACAGGGCAATGTGGACTTCGTCCAATATTAAAAGGTCATAGCTTTGAGCCACTAGGCATTCTTCAGCCTTTTTCAGTCCCCTTTGGGCCCTTATGCTATCTTCCCTATCGGGTTTTTTTTCAATAAAGCAATCTCGCCCCAGTAGCTCATAGCTAAAGCCCGGCAAATCCCCTAGGATATTTAACTCACCATAGGGCATTGCTTTAATAAACTGGAGCATATGGACTTTTTTCCCACTGCCCAGGGCTCTTATAGC
>JAAYGQ010000248.1 GCA_012727635.1 Tissierellia bacterium
CAGCAGCGTCTTGAACAAGAATATTATCTTGAGACCCAAGTGGCTGACCCTGAGACCGATGTCCCGGTCCTTCTTGAAAATAACGCCTTGGCCGATACCTTCAGCGGGATCACCAGCATGTATGCCATGCCCCGTTATAATGAAATTGATCCCACCCCGTTACTGGCCCCTTTTTATTGGATTTTCTTTGGTATGATGGGAGCCGATGTAGGTTACGGCCTTCTCCTCTTAGTTCTTTCTGCCCTGGTACTGAAGTTTGTACCTCTTCAAGAGGGCATGAGGAAAAATCTCAAATTTTTCTTTTACCTAAGTATAAGCCTTGTTATATGGGGATTTATTTATGGATCCTTCATGGGAGGGCTCATCCCCTTAAAGGGATTGATTGATACGAACAAAGATTTTACGACACTTCTTATTTTAAGTTTGATTATGGGGATGATCCATCTGTTTTTTGGCCTGGGTATCAAAGGATATATGTTGATTCGGGATAAAAAGTATATGGACACCGTCTATGATGTACTGTTTTGGTTTATGGCCATTGTAGGAGGCATTGTATTTTTATTGGCAATAGCCTTGGCCCTGGATCCAATCTTGAAAACTACCGGTAAATGGGTCATGATTGCTGGAATGCTTGGGATTGTAGCCTTTGCCGGACGAGAATCCGAGAGCATTGGTGGCCGCTTAGGTACGGGACTTTATGAGCTCTACGGAATCTCCAGTTATGTAGGGGACTTTGTTTCCTATTCTCGTCTTATGGCCCTGGGCCTTAGTGGCGGGTTTATTGCTTTATCTATAAATATCATTGTAAATCTTGTTATCGACAAAGGAATATTTGGCCTAGTTGCAGGCGTTATCATCTTTGTTGTGTTCCACCTCTTTAACATTTTCCTGAGTATGCTCTCAGCCTATGTTCATACCAGTAGGTTGACCTATGTTGAATTCTTCGGAAAGTTTTATGAAGGCGGCGGCAAGGCTTTCAAACTATTTAAAACGCAACCAAAATACATCGATATTAAAAACACCCAAGGAGGAAAATTATGATGGATTTTTTAGTGAACTATGGTGGTGGACTGATGGCCCTAATGGGAGCTTTTTTGGCAGTAAGTCTTGCAGGCATCGGCTCAGCCGCCGGTGTTGGTCTTGCCGGTGAAGCAGCAACGGGAGTGGTGGTGGAAGAGCCGGAAAAATTCGCCAAATCCCTTATCCTTCAACTTCTGCCAGGAACCCAAGGACTCTATGGTTTTGTTATTGGCGTTCTTGTTATGCTACGCATCGTCCCGGGCATGAGTTTACAAGAAGGCGTCAGAATATTCTTCTCCTGCCTCCCCATTGCCTTTGTTGGCTGGAAATCAGCAGTTTCCCAGGCTAGAGTAGCCGCTGCCGGTATGAATATCCTAGCCAAGAACGAAGACCACTTTTTCAAGGGTGTTATTTACGCCGTTATGGTTGAGACCTATGCGATTCTCGCCTTTGTTGTCTCTATCATGCTACTATTCACCACCTCCATATAGGAGGCCGATATGTCTAGCTTAGAGCGTATTACAGATACAATTCTAGAAGAAGCCCGCAAAGAAATTGAACTTTCTATGCAATCCTTAGAAATAAAAAAAGCAGAGATTCTTTCTGAAGGAAAAAAGAGGGCTCTGACCCAAGGCGAAGAGCTGATTGAAAGAGCCAAAAGAGACTCTGTCCTTGAAAAGCAACGCAGTATTGCCTCGGCACAGCTTAAGAGCCGCGATGATATTTTGAGCAAGCGCCTAGCTATACTGGATGTGTGTTTTGAAAAGGCAAAAAAAGCTTTACGAGCTCTTAGCGATGAGCGCTATCTTGCCTTTGTTAAAAAAGCCTTAGAAGCTTTGAATTTGGAGGGCGATGAAACACTCATTGTGCCCCAGGATAAACAAGCCCTGGTTAAGGGTCTTATCCCTCTGTCGGAAGAGTCCTGCGATGTCGGTTTTATTATTGAAAAGAAAGGCATTCGCTATAATTATCAATTTGATGAACTGGCAGATTATAAGAGAGAAGAGATTCAAGATGAAATCTATAGCCTGCTCTTTTCAAGAAAGGAGTAGCCATGGATAGACAAGACTATATTTATGCGTCAGCAAGAATAAGGGTCTTTGAAAAGAAATTGCTAAAAAAAGAACAGCTACTTCGCCTTGTCCAAGCCGGTAGTGAAGAGACCTTTCTTCATTATCTGCAAGAAACCGACTATGGAAAAGATCTTATGAATCTTCAAAGAGCCGAGGATTTCCATGAAGCCATGGATAAAAATTGGCAGTACAATCTTAGTGAAGTTCTAGAGATGAGCAAGGATCCTGAGGTAATTGAACTTATCAGTGCCAAGTACGTATTTCATAACTACAAGGTTCTTGTAAAAGAAAAAATACTTCATCAAGATCTTTCTGCTTTGTATATACTTGTCCCGGGAATGGATATTGATGGACTACGCAATAAACTTTCCAGGGAAGAAAAAAGCGAGGTGCCGGGCTTTATCAATGAAGCTTTGGATGATTATGAAAAAAATCACGATGCCCAGCGCATAGACCTTATCTTAGATAGGGCCTATTATGAAGAGATACTTAAAAAAGCCTTAGAACTGGGCGACTCTCTCTTTATTGATTTTGTACAGTATAATTTAGATTTTAGTAATGCCAAGGCCCTGGTGCGCCTAAAAGCCCAAGGTCTTGACTATGAAGCTCTGGAGGGAGTTTTTCTCCCCGGAGGCCATATCGACGAGGAATCCTTTAAAAGACTCTATAAAGAAGAACCCGGTGTAATTCTGGAGAGTCTTGGAAGACTCGATCCCGGTTCTACTCTTAAAAAAGCCAAGCTTGCCTATGAAAGTACCGGGTCTCTAGCCAGTGTTGAGAGAATTATGGAAGATGCCATTATGAACCTAATTCGTGAAGGCCGTAGAGTAACCTATGGACCCGAAGTACTCTTTGGATATCTATTGGCCAAGGAAAAGGAAATCATGAACCTACGAATGATCTACACTTCTTTGGTGGCCGGCATCGCCCCAGCGAAGATAGAAGAAAGGCTGCGTGATAGTTATGTATAGAGTCGCCATCCTGGGAGATCGGGAATCAGTGCTGGCCTTTCAGGCCCTGGGTCTTGAAATCTACAGCCCCCATGGCGCCGATGAGACCAGAGATACTCTGGATCGCTTAGGCCGTGAAGAGGTGGGCGTTATCTTTATTACCGAACAACTGGCAGCTTTGATTCCAGAAACCATAGCACGTTATGATGAAGGATTAACTCCGGCGGTAATTCTTGTTCCCAGTGGTGCCGGAAGTTTGGGCATCGGTATGGAAAAAATCAATCGAAATGTTGAAAAAGCCGTCGGATCAAATATTCTTTAGAAGGTGAGGACGAAAATTTGAAAACAGGAAAAGTAATCAAAGTCTCCGGTCCACTGGTTGTGGCCGAAGGCATGGAAGAAGCCAATGTTTATGATGTGGTCCTCGTGAGTGAAAATCGCCTAATTGGAGAGATTATCGAAATGCGAGGAGATAAGGCCTCCATTCAGGTTTATGAGGAGACCACTGGCATAGGCCCGGGAGAAATAGTGTTTACCACAGGCCATCCTTTGTCCGTGGAGCTTGGCCCCGGCCTTGTTGAGCAAATGTTTGATGGAATTCAGCGACCTCTGGCGGTTATGCGCTCTTTGGAAGGAAACTTCTTAAAAAGAGGCAGCTCCGTAGTGGCCCTGGATCGTGATAAAAAGTGGGATTTTGTGGCCCTTGTTAAAGAGGGAGATGAAGTGGAAGCAGGAGATATCCTAGGTACGATTCAAGAGAATCCTGTGGTTATTCATAAAATAATGGTGCCTCCGGGAAAAGCAGGCATAGTAAAAGAAATTAAAAATGGCAGTTTTACTGTAAAAGATATTATTGCAGTTCTTGAAAAAGACGGTGAGAAAACCGAGCTTGATATGATTCAGGAGTGGCCTGTACGTCGTGGTCGCCCCTATACACAAAAACTTGACCCCACCATTCCCCTGGTGACGGGGCAAAGGGTTATAGACGCCTTTTTCCCTGTGGCTAAAGGGGGAACCGCAGCCATTCCCGGACCCTTTGGATCGGGTAAGACCGTCGTTCAGCATCAGCTGGCCAAATGGGCCGACGCTGAGATTATTGTTTATGTCGGTTGTGGCGAGCGGGGCAATGAGATGACCGACGTACTCATGGAGTTTCCTGAGCTGATTGACCCGGGTACCGGTGAGTCCCTTATGAAAAGGACCGTTCTTATTGCCAATACCTCAAACATGCCCGTTGCCGCCAGGGAAGCGTCGATTTATACAGGAATTACTATTGCAGAATACTTTAGAGATATGGGCTATAGTGTGGCCCTTATGGCGGATTCCACCTCTCGCTGGGCGGAAGCTCTACGGGAGATGAGTGGTCGCCTGGAGGAGATGCCCGGCGATGAAGGCTATCCTGCCTATCTAGCCAGCCGCGTTGCAGACTTTTATGAGCGGGCCGGTAAAGTTATGAGCCAGGGCGCCGAGCCTAGAGAAGGGGCCCTAACGGTTATTGGAGCGGTTTCCCCTCCTGGTGGAGACATATCAGAGCCCGTTAGCCAAGCCACTTTGCGTATTGTCAAGGTCTTCTGGGGTCTTGATTATGCCCTGAGTTATTCTCGCCACTTTCCTGCAATTAACTGGCTGAATTCCTACAGTCTCTACCAAGAAAAAATGGATGAGTTTTTTGATGCAAATATTAGCACAAACTTTTCTCTTTACCGCAAAAGATCCATGGTGCTTCTTCAAGAAGAAAGTGCTCTTCAGGAGATTGTGCGTCTAGTGGGCCGGGATTCGCTAAGTGAAGGCGATCAGCTCAAACTTGAAGTGGCTAAGAGTCTTCGTGAGGACTTCCTCCAACAAAATGCTTTCCACGAAGTGGATACCTATTGTCCCTTGGAAAAACAATACAAAATGCTGGATATCATACTGAGTTTCTATGAGGAAGCCAAAAAAGTAATGGACACGGGAACCTATTTGGATGAAATCCTTAAGCTCGAGGTTCGCGAACCCATTGCTAGAATGAAGTTTATTGCCAATGATAGACTCGATTCCCTAGACGCTCTTAAAGAGCGGATGATAACCGATATCGCCGCCCTGGGACGAGGAGGAAATTATGCTTAAAGAATATAAAACCATCGTTGAAGTGGTGGGTCCCCTTTTAATTGTCGAAGGGGTTGAAGGG
>JAAYGQ010000249.1 GCA_012727635.1 Tissierellia bacterium
AAAGATAAATAAAGGAGTTTTTGATATGAGTGAAGCTTCAAAGGGAAAACTGTACATTGTATTTTCTGCCATGATTTTTGGTCTTATGCCCCTGGGAGCCAGTGTGGCTTACCGGGGTGGTTCCAACGCCATGCAGCTCGTTTTTTGGAGGCTGGTCATTGTCATCCCTCTTTACTGGCTGCTGGCTAGAAAAGAAGGGCAGAGCCTAGGGATAAAGAAAAAGCAGCTGGGGCAAGTCCAACTTCTTTCCCTGGGTTTTTCTATTACTCCGGTTACCTTGTATATGTCCTATTACTATATAGATTCGGGAGTGGCCACCACCCTACATTTTATGTACCCGCTTTTTGTGATTTTAGGCTGCTGGGTCTTTTATAAGGAAAAACCGGGTCTTAAGATGTGGCTTTGTCTGGCTCTTACCCTAACGGGACTTTTTATGAACATGCCCAGGGGGGATGCAGGAAGTCTAGGTATTCTCTTGGCTTTGGTCTCGGCTCTTACCTTTGCTTTTTATGTGGTTTATCTTGCCAAAAGCGGTCTTAGAAGTCTTGGTTCCATGGCTCTACTGTTTCATCTTAGTCTGGCAGGAGCCCTGCAAACAGGAATCCTTACCAGTCTTTTTCGCTCCTGGACCCCTATGAATAGCCTGGGGATCCTTGCCAGTATTGTTTTTGCCATTGTAGTCAGCTTTGGAGCCATGTATTTTCAAAAGGGAACCTTTCTTATCGGGCCACAAAAGGCAGCCATTTTTAGCACCCTGGAACCCCTTACCAGTATCTTAGTTGGCCTGGTGCTTTTGGGAGACCATATTAGCTGGATTTCAGGAGGGGGCCTTATGCTTATTCTTTTGTCTTCTCTTATTCTTAGTGCCGACTAGTGCTCCTTAGGTGAATTTTTAAATAGGAGGATTAGGGGTATAAAAAACACTGAGCTAACTTTTAGCCCAAGTAAAATGATCCTTCTTTTTATAAAGGGGCCAATTGTGTTATAATGGGCCTGCAAATTCTAAATAGGAGTCTATGATGAAAACACGAAAAATGATGATTATACTGATGCTTTTTGCCCTAGTTCTGGGGGGCTGTTCTAGTCCAGAGTTAAATGAGGGGGAGGATAGGGTCCTTCGTATGGCAAAGTCGGTAGATCCCGACGGTCTAGACCCCCAAAGAAGTGTGGCGGAGAGTACTTTTGAAATCACTTCTACCCTTTATGATACCCTTTTAGAAGTCCAAGAAGATGGGTCTCTTCTTCCGGGTATTGCTGAGAGTTACGGTCTTTCTGAGGATGGGTTGAGCCTTGTTTTTGTCATAAAAGAGGGCCTACGCTTTCATAATGACAAGATTCTTGACGCTGAGGCGGTAAAGAACTCCTTTTTACGACTAAAAGAGGAAGAAAGCCCTAGAGCCAAGGATTATCTAAATTTTACTAGGATTAACGTCCTTTCCCAGTGGGAGATCGAGTTTGTTTTAGGCGAGCCCCAGGCCGAAGTCCTGACTCTTTTTGCCTATCCCTGGGCAGCCATTGTAGAGGCCTCTGCAGAAAATCTTCGCTCAAAGCCCATTGGCAGCGGCGCCTATAAGCTATCAGAGTGGATTCCCCAGCAGCATATTTCTTTGGAGTCCTTTGATGGCAGCTATAGAGAC
>JAAYGQ010000033.1 GCA_012727635.1 Tissierellia bacterium
ACGAAAACTCTAATGGACTCCTAAGAGAGTTTTATCCTAAGAAGACAGATTTTGCTCTAATTTCTGAGGAGGAACTAACCCAGAATTTATACCTAATTAACAACAGACCAAGAAAATGTTTAGGCTGGAAATCGCCCATTCAAGTATTTCTACACGAAGTGGCGCACTTGACTTGACAATTCATCTTAGGATAAAAAACAATTCTTTCAAATTAATTTCTTCGGTGTATTCCATTTCCTTTGGCATTTTTATATCTCCCATATTCTTATTTACTTCGTGTATTGTACCAAAGATCCCCTTGCAATGCTAGTTAATCGCTAAGAACCCATCCTTCTAAAAATAATTATTAACTATATGTTATATAACACGGATTTTATCAGGGGTGGATATTTTTTAGCTAAAAATAATATCCCTAGCACCTGGGCCTAGTCTCTTTGGATCTTAAAAATACTTTCATTCCCTTCATATTATAGTCTAATGGTATTTTAGCACATTTTAGTGGTATTATCGTAATCTTTAATGTCTCCTTTTACAAGTCTAATTTTAGAGGTTTTCTCTTTGGGTAGCACAAACTAGCTGGGCATAGAAATGAAGATGCGTTGAAAGAGATTGATTTTAAACTTACGTCTAAAAGATTCCCCTAAGAGCTATCCTACTTCCATGGGATTTCGGATTCAGCTTGAGTGGATAAATATGATCATCCTCTAAAGTAAAAAGGGGACACATAAACTGTGCCCCCTGCTGGTGCGGATAAAGGGATTTGAACCCCCACGTTCTTGCGAACACTAGGACCTGAACCTAGCGCGTCTGCCGTTCCGCCACATCCGCCTGCTAGGTAATTGTACAATAGTTTTTTGTCCCATGCAAGTTTTTTCTTTTTTATTGGCCTATTTCTGCTATGATGGAGGTATATTTATTTAGGAGGTTTCTATGTTTAAAATACGCCCTGGAGTACCCGAAGATATATCGACATTTTTAGCCTTTACCAAAGGTTTAGCAGAATTTGAAAACATGAGCGATCAGATGGTGGCAACACCCCAGCGCCTCCATCACTGGCTTTTTGAAAGAAAAACGGCCTATTTACTAATGGGGGAAGTGGATGGAAAAGCCGTTGCTACGGCCATTTACTTTTATAATTTTTCCACCTTCCAAGGCTTAGGGGGAATCTATCTTGAAGATCTCTATGTTTTACCGGAGTACCGTTCCATGGGCTATGGCACAGCCATGCTAAAACATATTGCAAAGATTGCAATAGACGAAGGTTGTGGACGCATGGACTGGGTCTGCCTGGATTGGAATGATAAGGCCATAGCAATCTATGAAGCCCTGGGAGCTGTTTCCCACCCCCAGTGGCTCTTATTTCGCATGGATGGCAAAACACTAGAGAATTTCGCTGTCCAAGACTAGAGCAAAGAGTCAACCTTGGTTTTTGATCTTAAAGGGAAGTTATGAGCTTCTTAAACTGGTCTCGGAGCCGCCAAAGTGTTATACTTAAATGGATAGGAAGACGAGGTGATGATGGAACAAATCAAGGAGCTTCGCTTAGAAATTGATCGAGTCGATGAAGAAATAATGGTACTTTTGTCTAAGCGCTTTGACCTTAGTCAGAAGGTTATAAAAGAGAAAGAGCTTATGGGCCTTGGTCGATTGGATCAAAATAGAGAAAACTCTATACTTGAGCGAGCAAAGCAATATGGTCAAAAGACCTATAAAGTATATATAGAACTTCTTCGTATTTCAAAGGAGAAGCTATGAATACGGTTTTTACCATTTTAAAGCAGGTGGGTTTAACCGATCTACTGGACATTCTCATCGTAACGTATATCTACTATAAAGTTTATAATGTCATAAGCAATACCCGTGCGATCCAGCTTTTTAAAGGCCTGTTGATTTTCTTTCTTCTACTACGCCTTTCCAGTGCAGCTGAGCTTCGCATGGTTAGTTTTGTTTTAGAGAATGTCTTGACCTATGGTCTTTTGGCACTGGTTATACTTTTTCAACCGGAACTGCGCCGGGCCCTGGAATATATGGGCCGCAGTAAATTCTTTAACAATGTGTTTTTCCGAGCGAAAACGAGAAAATATACCACTGTCACCGATGATATTGTAAGGGCACTTCTTGATCTTAGCGCTCAAAACATTGGTGCTCTTTTGGTTCTTGAAGGAGAAATTGGTCTGAAGGATGTAATCGAAACCGGCACCGAACTCGATGCTGAAATTTCTACAGCTCTTATTAAAAATATTTTCACACCCAATACACCCCTTCATGATGGCGCCGTGGTGATCCGTGGTGAACGGATGATCGCAGCAGGCTGTCTTCTTCCCCTGAGCAATGATCGCAATGTAAATAGAGATCTAGGAACCCGTCACCGGGCCGCTCTGGGTATGAGTGCGGTTTCCGACGCGCTAATCTTAGTGGTAAGTGAAGAAACGGGAGTCATTAGTGCGGCTCAAAACAATATGTTGTCAAGATTTTTAGATGAAGAGAGTTTGATTGAGCACATTAAGGAATTTTATCAGCCCAAAAAAGACGGGATTTTCCAACTTGAAAGGAGGGGAGAGTGAAATATTTAAAGGATAATAGACTTTTTCAATCTCTTGCCCACAATACCTTTCCCAAGGCCGTATGTTTGTTTTTGGCCATTGTCACTTGGTTTATCGTTATGGAAAATAAAAACCCTGTACTGGAGACAATCTATCGCGATATTCCAGTAGAACTTTTGGGCCTTGAGCAGGTTGAAAACCGTGGACTGATTATTGAAAGAAAAAATGGGGATGCCGTCGATGTCACTGTTAGTGGCAAATGGCAAGATATCATTAAAATGAATGAAAATGCCATACGCCTTTCCGTGTCTTTGGATTCTATATCGGGCAAAGGAACGACTAAGATCCTAATCGATAGAAGAATTACTGCCGCAACGGGAGTAAGCATCCTATCTCTTTCTAAGGACAGCATTGAACTAAAAGTGGATGCCATTGAAACCGTCAAGAAGCCCATTAACATGCTTATCGTCGGCGAACTTCCTACGGACCTTGAGCTGGGCACCGTTGTATACAAAGATGAAGAAATAGATGTAACAGGACCTTCTCTTCTTTTAAAAGAGATCGTTTTTATTCAAGGAGAAATTGATATAAGCCCCATTACTTCCTCCTCTACGGAACTTGTAAATCTTAGAGCCCTGGATATTGATGGACAGGAAGTTGAAGGAGTAGAATTGGAAATGTCCAATCTCTTGGTTAGTATTCCGGTGATTGGAATGAAGAGAGTTCCCTTAGAGATTGTCACCGAGGGAGAAATTCGCACCAATTATAGGCTTACCGATAAAACAGCTAATTTTTCAGAAGTAACCATCAAAGGAAATACCAATCTTCTTGGCGGGATAAATTTGGTTCGCACAAAACCCATCAGCATAAAAAATGCCGAAAGAAGCTTTGAGTCTATGTTGGAACTGGACCTTCCTAAGGATATTAAACTGGTGGAAAACGAATCTCTGACGGCTAAGTTTACGATTGTCGCCCTGGACAATAAAAGATTTAATTTTATAGGAAAAGATGTAAAACTGCTTAATACCGATGAAAATTATGATTATATTGTTGATCCCGAACTGATTCTAAGCCTTGAGGTTAAAGACGTTCGTGATGTGATAAAGGATATTGAAGAAAGTGGTATTAAACTTGAAATCGATGTTGAAGGCTTGAGTCTGGGTGAGTATACATTGCAGATTTCCGTAAAGGGAATCCCCGAGAGCAGTCATTACAGTGTCTCAGAACTGCCTATAACCATTGTTTTGAAAGGTGAATAACTTATGAATGTCTTAATAGGAAGTGTTTTTATTGCCGGTCTTCTCTCGTTTTTTTCTCCCTGTACCGTACCTATGATTCCAGTTTATATTGGGATTTTAGCCGACGGGGGCGACAAGGTCAAAAAACTAGGTCCCCTTCGTTTTTCCCCTAGATCCATGCTGCGCACCATGCTCTTTGTTCTAGGGATATCCGTCAGTTTTGTAATTATGGGCTTTGGAGCTGGTGCTCTGGGCGCCCTATTTTACAGCCCTTGGTTCCTAAGGGTTCTTGGATTTATCGTTATTCTTCTTGGTCTTAAACAAATGGGTTATCTTCGTTTGAGTTTTCTTGATAAAGAAAGAAAAGTCCATACTAAAACCGATATCAGTGCCTATGGAGGTGCCTTTATTCTAGGGCTTACCTTTAGCTTTGGCTGGACGCCCTGTGTAGGTCCAGTGCTGGGGGCCGTTCTAGGAATTTCCAGTAGTGGCGGCCCCCTAGTGGGGGGCTTCTATATGCTGATCTATTCCTTTGGTATGATGATTCCCTTTTTGTTTATCACATTGTTTTCAGGTTATGCATTGAGTAAAGTAGAGTTCTTAGAGCGTCACGTATTTACCATACAAAAGGTTGGCGGACTTTTAATTATTCTTATGGGCCTATTACTGATGTTTGATAAACTGAGCCTCCTGGCCAACCTCTAGGAAGATGCCATGAAAGAGATTGTCTTAGCCGGGGGCTGTTTTTGGGGCATGGAAGCCTATTTTAAGAAGATTTACGGTGTAAGCCAGGTCACAAGTGGCTACGCCAATGGCCAGGGAACTCCCAATTATAAAGATCTTTGTGCTGGTTATTTTGATCACGCCGAGGCCGTTAAGATTTTTTACGATGAAGAAAAAATCAGTTCCTATTACTTGATTTGTCATTTTTTCAGGGTGGTGGATCCTACCACCCTCCACCGCCAGGCTGCTGATTTTGGAAAGCAGTATCGCAGTGGGATTTATTATACCGATGCCTTAGAAAAAGTTTGGATAAAAAAATTAGTGGCCCTCTATGCTAGGGACTTCCAAAAGCCCCTAGTGGTAGAAGTGCAGCCCCTGGAAAACTTTTATAAGGCCGAAGAATACCATCAAGATTATTTGGAAAAGAACCCCGGTGGCTATTGCCATATTCCTCTTTGGCTAGAAGGAGAGCTCTTTATACCGGAAAAACTCTATGAACTTTTTAGGGCGCCTCCCTTTCTAGATTTCCCTGAAGATCATCCTCCAGGACTTTATGTTACCGAAGAGGGATTACCCATGTATCTTTCCTTTCAGAGACGAAAAGACGAATTTAAAGGGGAGCCCCTGGTTAAGGTTCCTGATGATGAACTTTATTTTGTGCCAAAAGAAGAAATGCTAAGCCTAGGCTATGGATATCTTCTACCCTATATAGAAAAGAAAAGCGATTTACAAAATGCGTCAGAAGAAAAAGAAACACTATAAGAGGTGAGAGATGAAATCATTTGATGAAGTGCTTAAGAAAGCAAAAACTCTGGATAAAAAAATTGTTGCTGTGGCCAAGGCAGAAAACTTGGAAGTTCTTGAAGCCGTTGAAGCTGCCAGACTTCAGGGAATTTGCGACGGAATTTTAGTGGGTGAAAAAAGTGTCATCCTCCAACTAATGAAAGAAGCAGGGATAAAGGAAGAAGACTACGAAATTTTGGATATCAAAGACTCACAGCAAGCCGCGCAAAAAGCCGTAAGCCTTGTTTCTTCAGGGAAAGCCGACATGCTTATGAAGGGCCTTGTGGATACGGGAGTACTTCTGCGAGAAGTGCTCAATAAAGAATACGGTCTTCGCAATTCTCCGGTACTTAGTCATGTAGCGGTCTTTGAAGTGGAAAGTTATCATAAACTTTTAATTGTCACCGATGCGGCCATGAATATTGCACCGGATGTGGAGCAAAAGATTGCCATTATCGAAAATGCCCTGGTGGTCAGTCGCTCCCTGGGAATTTCCCAGGCCAAGGTGGCACTTTTAGCCGCCAAGGAGTCCGTCAATGAAAAAATGCCCGCCACGGTAGAAGCAGCCCAGATTGCTGCAAGAACCATAGCTGGAGCCATAATCGCCGGTCCCTTTGCCCTGGACAATGCAGTGAGCAAGGAATCTGCAAGGATTAAGGGCCTTGATAGCCCGGTAGCTGGAGATGCGGATATTTTAGTGGCACCGGATATTGAAGCGGGAAATATTCTTTATAAAGCGCTGGGTTTTCTTACCTCTTCTAGAGGGGCCGGAACCATCGTTGGTGCAAGAAGGCCAATTATTCTGACCTCTAGAGCCGATAGCGAAGATTCAAAGATGAATTCCATTGCCCTGGCCGTACTTATAGCAGAAGAAATGAAGGAGATCTAGATGTATACAATTCTTGCTATCAATCCCGGTAGTACCTCTACTAAGATTGCCCTATTTGAAGACGATAGCTTAATTTTCGAAAAGACACTGCGCCATAGCAGTGAAGATCTGGCTCCCTATGAGAAAATTGCCGATCAGTGCGACTTTCGCATGGAACTGATCTTAGATGCACTAAAAGAATCGGGCCACAAAGTGGGAAACCTTGAAGCCGTTGTCGGCCGGGGGGGTCTTGTTAAACCCATCGCCGGAGGAACCTATGCAATCAATGAAAGTTTACTTGAGGACTCAAAGTCTGGACTACAGGGAGAACACGCCTCCAATTTGGGAGCCGTTCTCTCTAGAAAAATCGCCGACAGTGTGGGGATACCGTCCTTCATTGTGGATCCTGTCGTCGTCGACGAGATGCAGGAGGTTGCTCGGATTAGCGGCCATCCCCTATTTGTGAGAAAAAGCATTTTCCATGCCCTCAACCAAAAGGCCGTGGCCTATCGCTATGCGGAGGAAGTAGAGAAAAACTACAGGGATATGCATCTTATCGTTGCCCATTTGGGCGGCGGCGTCTCCGTGGGAGCCCATAGTGGTGGAAGAGTGATTGATGTAAACAATGCCCTGGATGGCAGTGGACCCTTTTCTCCCGAGCGCAGCGGGGGTCTTCCCATGGGAGACTTTGCCAAGCTATGCTTTAGCGGACAGTGCAACCAAGATCAGATTAAAAAGATGCTCACGGGAAAAGGTGGATATGTGGCTTATCTGGGTACCCAGGACGGAATTGAGGTGGCTCGCCGTATAAAAGAAGGCGATGAAAAGGCAAAACTTATTCAAGAGGCCTTCTGCTATCAAGTTTCTAAAGAAATTGGGGCCTGTGCTGCGGTTCTTAAGGGTAAAGTCGATGGGATCATCCTTACCGGAGGCCTGGTTTATAATGAAGATATTGCTAGAACCATTGGTGAGCATGTCGAATTTATAGCACCGGTTGTGGTATATCCTGGGGAGGATGAGATGGAGGCTTTAGCCGCAGGAGCCCTGCGTGTAATGCGTGGAGAGGAAAAAGCAAAAGAATATGAGAGTTAAAATTGTTACAGGTCACTATGGAACGGGAAAAACGGAATTTTCCGTTAGTCTTGCGATGAAACTGGCTTCCCAGGGGAAAAAAGTAGCCCTAGCTGATCTTGACATTGTTAATGTTTATTTTAGAAGTAGGGAGCACAGTGAACTTCTTGAAAAGGCAGGCATAAGAATTATAAGCTCCTCTTTGGGTCATCACAGCAGCCTGGATTTACCCGCTATATCCGCCGAGGTTCGCGGACCTATACAAGATGGAAAGACTGAAGTCATACTGGATGTTGGGGGAGATAAGGCCGGTACCAACGCCCTTGTGAATTTCAGGCGGGATATCATTGAAAGTGGCTACGAGATGCTTTATGTTATCAATAGCCATAGGGAAGAAACAAAGGACCTGGCCGGGGCACTAAAACATCTCGATGGAATTGAAATGGTTTCGGGAC
>JAAYGQ010000250.1 GCA_012727635.1 Tissierellia bacterium
ACGTTGGACCCAACGAGAAGATCATTCTACGCCAGGGCGATAAAACACTGGGTCGGTTGCTGGTAGGAATTTATAAGGATTTAAACGAATATCATTATTTTAAGGAGGCTAATATTTCGCAGTTTGAGTCTGTTAATGACCCAGAAGTTGCCCGGCTTCTTCTAGACTTTGCCTCGGATTGGGCAAAAAAACAAGGGGTAAATCGACTCAAAGGACCCCTATCCCTTCCTGGGGGCGATGACAACCGCGGATTTATTATTGATAATTTTGATTCGCCCACCTATATTATGAACACCTATAATCTTCCCTATTACAATGATCTATTCACCAATTATGGCTTTGAAAAATATGCCGATTGCTATGCTTTTGAGTCAGAACTTATAGAAGAAAATCTTGAAAAATACAAGCGAATTGTACCGCTGTTAATGAAGCGTTATCAATTTCGCCTGGACAAAATAAATGTGAAAGACAAAGAAAAACTTAAAAAGGATGCAGAAGATATTCGGCAAATTCTTGAAGAAGGCATGCCCAAGTCCTGGGAAGATTTTATGCCTCCAACGAAAAAAGAAACAGATCATATTATCAATCAGCTAGCCCCCTTTGCCGATGAGGATTTTATATTTATTGCCCGAAGCACAGTGGACGAGCGCCCTATCGGCTTTAACATCACGCTGCCGGATTATAATCAAATCCTGAAAAAAATGAAGGGCCGGATATTTCCTACAGGCTTCATTACTTTTTTAATGAACAGGAAGAAGATGGATCGAGGTCGCATGTTTGTACTCTTTGTTGTGCCGGATTACCGCAAAAAAGGAGTTACAGGAGCCATCTATTTAACCGGCCATCTAAATGCAATAAAAAAAGGATATAAAAAATTTGAAGGTAGCACAGTTTGGGATTATAACAAAGAGATGTTACTGGATATCGAAGGCTATGGAGCCAAAAAATATATTACTTATAGAATCTATACAAAAAACCTAGAATAAAGAAAGGCACCCACCTTTCTTTTTTTTGTGTGGAGAATATGGCATGGTTGCCTTGTCTTGCTATAAAAAATAACCTCCAAGAGCTTATAGGATAAGTGGAAGACATAGGAGAAAAAAACCGGTAAAGCCGAAAATAAAAACGTAGGAAGTATCGGCAAGAGGCTGCTCTTTGTTTTTTGATGTAAAAGAAGGAGTCATAAAAAACACCACAGCAAGCAACAAAAATACTACCCCGGCATATTCGAAAGCCCTTTCCAAGGGTGTTTTTAGCAGAAGGTGGATTAAATATGCTAGAATTCCACCCCCGCCCACACTCTTCATTAGCAACTTCATCCAAGGATATTTTCTATGCATAGACCGCTTCCAAATAAATACCACCATCATAGTCTACCCAGCGATAGCTTTCCTTCTCGAGAAGTTCATCGACATAACGAAAAATTTCATCTTCATTAAGATTGTATAGCACTTCCAGCTCCCTTGGGTATAGTCGCCCTGCGAGTTTGAGTTCTTCCTTTAGCGAGCGCATTTTGCCCTGGGCCGGTACAAAACCAAGTAAAAGGCTCAGTTGATCTCGGAGTAAATCAGTTTCAAATTCTCCCATCGTTTCTTGAATCTTTCCATCATGAACCATAACTAAGCTTGGTATCTTAGTTATCGTAAAACGTTTCCCCAGGCGCAGGTCCTCTTGAAGTCTACGCTCCCCTTCTCCATTTTTACAACGCTCGATAATGTCGCCGCCTCGTTCGCCTAGGCTTTGGATCAAGCACTTAAGATTGTTCTCATCGGATACATCGATTTGTTCGGCAAAAAAAGAAGCACGCATCAAACGTAAAAAGGATAGACTCTTTTCTGGAGCTACGGTAGAGAACACTTTGAAGGCTTTTGAGGGTAAAAGGCTATGGGCTTCTTTAAATTTTTCAAAGTCGAATTCCCCAGAAGGGTTTTCCTCCGGATTTTCGGCGCCACCCATTATAATATGCAAATCAAGATAGTCATCATAGATTTGAAGGAATTTGTTTAAATGGGGTTCATGGGACCAACAATGAAAACAAAGGGGATTGGTAAAATAAAATAATTCCACTTTCTGATCACGATAAAACTTCGTCCCTTTTTTCTCCTAACGATCAAATAGAAAAGATTTGATTAGGGCAGCCACTTCTCTAAAGTAGCCTACAATAAATAACCTAGTAGGGGTTGCAACAGGCAAGGGGTAGGTTTCCAAATCCAGTCTGGTGGCTAAAACGTTTATTCGTAACATATGGTAATCACTGCTGCAAACCATTACCGGTTGCAGGCCCAGGGATTCTTCTAGAATGAGTTTTGCGTTTTTAAGATTGCTCCAGGTTGAGGTTGACTGCTCTTCTAGTATAAAACGTTTTTTATCAATGCCTAGAGAAATAAGATAATTGGCCATAGCACGGGCTTCGCTCATATCT
>JAAYGQ010000034.1 GCA_012727635.1 Tissierellia bacterium
AACCACCTCCGTTTCAACAATCGATTGCTCATAATATTTACCCTGATAGTACAGGAACGCTCCTTTGTCCCCCTTTGTTACTAGGACAAGTTCAGGCCCCAGGGAAGAAATATATTCTTGAAATTCCCTTATATTGGATTCTGGCATTTCACTGCCAGAAAAAAAGGCATAGTCTACATAGGGTATCGTTCTTTTAATGTAGTCCTGGCTAAAGTCATTTGAATAATCCAGAGATATTTTCACCTTGGTTTTTTTTAGTTCCGGCAAAAGGCTTTCTATGCCACTATAAATGCTGGTGTGGATTAGATCATAGGTCTTAATGTACTCTATATCTTCAGAGTCCAAGGTAATATTTTGAGACACCCCTTTATCGCTACTTATAAAGGTCCTATCATTATTTACCAGTGCAACATTACAGTAGGCATTTGTACCCTCTAGGATCTTGATCCTACTTACATCAACGCCTTCTTCTTTGAGAGTGTTTAGTATATGTATTCCCGCCACATCGGTTCCAAGACAGCCAATATAGCCCGTATCGATCCCAAAACGCTTACAAAGGACGGCTACGTTTAATGCATTGCCCCCGGGAAACATTTTTTTTAAATCAGCATACCTATCTACTACATTGTCACCAATTCCAATTAGTTTCATAATTTCACCATCTCATCCTTAATAATTAGTATTACAAAATTCAATTTTATGATTCGGGCCATAGCTCAGTATAAAAGACAGATCGATCTCCCAGATTAAGGGATTTTGTTGCCTCAACGGCACGGTTTTTTTCATCAAAGGAAATGGATTCCAGTAAGAAGGCCGGAGAGCTTTTTGGGACTCCCAGCAGATCCGATTCATCATCTCTAAGTATAGTAAGTTTAATCCATTGTTTAGAAAATTTTAGCTTAAAATCATAATCATTTTCGATAATGTGGTATAAAGAATTCTTCCCGAAATCATAATTCAATAGTCCTGGAAATAAGTCCTCTCTCAAATAGGAATATTCCAGCGCAAGGGGCACTTGATCACCGTATCGGACCCGAACGATTTCAAATACCGTCGTGCCTATAGAAATATTCAATAATTTTCCAACCTGCCTACTGGCCTCAATGACATTTACACTGATCACTTTATTGCTGGGTTCAATGTTTTTATCCTTTAGCATCTCGGAAAATCCGCTCAGCTTTGTGAAATCCCTTTGTATTCTGGGATACACCACAAAGGTCCCTTTGCCTTTTTTTCTTAGGGCATAGCCTTTATTGACTATCTGGGTTAGTGCATTGCGCGCCGTCATTCTACTAATCTCATATTTTTCGCTTAGTTCTCTTTCCGAAGGCAATTTAGCGCCATCGGGATACTCCCCTTCAGCGATTTTATCTAATAATGTATTCATTAACTGTATATAATAGGGCGCCGTGTTTTTCATTTTCTTTCTTTCTATTTATAGGCTATAATTAGTCTGCGTGGTGGTCTATACCACTTTATGTATACTATACTATATAATCGTAAAAATTTCTGCACTATTATATAAATTAAATTTATTTATTTATTATTGGAGATAAATCTCGCTATTCCCCTAAACAAATATCATGTGATACTATATATATTAGATTTATCTATTCATTTATGGTAAGTGCCACATTACAATAATAATAATTCAGAGAATCTTTGGGATACCTAAGCCCAAAATAAGGAGATGAATAAAAATGACTAAAATCACAGGATGGGAAGCCGTTGTAAAGGCCTTAAAAACGGAAAACATAAAATATGTCTTTGGTATGCCCAGCAGTGCAAAGGATTTATATGATGCGCTCTATGATGAGCCCTCCATTGAAGCCATCTTAGTAAGGCATGAAGCGGCAGGAGGCTTTATCGCCATGTCTCACTC
>JAAYGQ010000035.1 GCA_012727635.1 Tissierellia bacterium
ATATTCCGGGGTAAAATAATCCGCCATTTTACAAATGGGAAATCCTGAAGATTCATCGAGCATCTCAATGCCTCCACTTTGGCGAACAAGAATCGGAAGTACATTAATGCCTCCGCTGGCATAGCTTAAAATTCCTGTCTTCATATCGTAAGAAGCAATAAATATGACCACATGCATGTGATCTGGAAAATTCATTTTATTAAACTCATCATATAGATAACGCAAATTCTCGTGGGGCTGGTCTCCCCGGAGCCTTTTTATTAAGGGTGAATTGGTTCGAATATAATTATATATATAGATATTCATAAGGGCTGCATTGATGCCGTGGCCCGAAACATCTAAAATATACATGCCTACTTTATCTTCGTCAATACTGTAGATATCATAAAAATCGCCACTGAGCCGCTCACAGGGAAAGTTTTCCGATACAAAAGAAGCCCTGGAATAAACAATATCCTTCATTGGTAGCAGCGATTGCTGCAGTCTTCTGGCTGCATCGATCTCACTTTCAAGCTGCTCATTTGCCTTTTGTAGCTCTAGGGTCCTCTCTTCAACTACCTCCTTAAGGTTTTCAGTGTAGAGCTCCCGTTGCTGATTAAGGTCCTCTACTTCTAGAAGATAGGAAGTAAAGAGTTCGCGATAAAAGGCGTTGAGAAGAGATACTAGAGCAATAAGATTAAATGAACTTTCTAGCACTCCTTCATAGCCCGTGGAAAAAATACCTGACTGCTTAAAGAAAAAGCTAGTAGAACCTACAACGAGCACGAAGAGTATGTTGCCGGTTATACTGGACCCATCAATTAGATATTTCATGAAATACCCTATGAGGTTACTAAATAGCAGAATATACAGTAGAGCTATCTCCATATCTTTAAGTAGCCTGGGTTCCTTAACTATCCAGAAGTATCCTGCTATCATAATTAAAACCAGTCCAATCAAAAGGAATGGAATTCTCCCAAGGGGCAGATCCACATGAATTGGTCTGCGCAGCAATACAAGCTTTAAAAACAATAGGCCCATTACAACCAAGAGAAAAAAAAGTAGGATTCCCTGGAGCTCAGGCCGATATAAAAGCGTTACCGGTAGAGAGTCGTTTACTGAAACCACTAAGGCCAGTGCCACAATTATAAGAAGAACTAAAAATATAAAACTAAAGAGCAGTTGTCTTAACCCCCTAAAAAGGGAAAAGCTATAGAAGTTGATGACAAAAATCCCGCTGACACAAACCATAGTAGCCAGCTTCAAACCAATATAGAGATTAAAGGACAGCTCCCCTAAATTCAATACAAAAACATCCCTGATTAGCCAAGCGCGGCTCAGGGCAACAAAAACCAGCGAAAAAAGCACAAATATCGCACTATTTAAAAGTCTTTCTTTCACTTTCTCGCTCATTAAATCTCCTCTTAGAGGATACTACTGCCTCCAATAAATTCCCTTAATAAAGAAGTACTGGGAACAATTCTATCATCTTCAATGCTTTTTAGATAGTACAAGAATTTTTTGAGTCTCTTAGCCTGGGAATAGACCGGGCTATTTGATTCTATCTTTTCAAGAAGAGGGAGAGCATATTTTTTAATAACAGCCAGTTCGTAGACCAGAGCTGAATTAAAGACGGCATCGGCCTCTTCTTGGAAGGGGAATATGTGTCTTTCTTCACCCCTGCGTACCGAGTCCCACATCCCAAGGGTAGCTTCAGCACCGTAGCCCCGGGTAAAGTGATCTCGCACCATCCGTCGAAGTATACGGTTATCTGTGGTGGGGATACGATTGTGCTGATCTAAATTCAGGCTTGTAAGGGCCGAAATGTAAATTTTAAATTTGTCCTTTTTTAAAACGCCCGGTGTAAGTCGCTCGTTTAGGCCGTGGATGCCTTCGAAAATAATAACTTGGTCTTTTTGAAGTTTCATTTTATAGGCATTGTCCTGACGTTTGCCTTCTCTAAAGTCGAAAAGTGGAAGTCCCACCTCTTTGCCTTCGAGAAGATCCTCAATATTCTCATTGAGAAGATCGAGTTTTAGGGCTTCGATGCTCTCGAAGTCATAATTGCCATCCTCGTCTAGAGGGGTAAAATCCCGATCCACAAAATAATTATCCAGAGAAATCGTTTGAGAAAAGACACCTTCCGCCATTAATTGTATCTTTAAACGATGGGTAAAAGTGGTTTTCCCCGAAGAGCTTGGCCCTGCAATCAGCACTACTCTTTTTTTAGAATCAATGATTGCATCGGCAATTTTCGCTATCTTTTTTTCCTGGAGAGCTTCATTGACTTGAATGATTTGAGCTACGCCACCGGATTCGATAAGTCGGTTGAGCTGACAAACTTCTCCGACCCCCATTAAATCACTCCAGGCCTCACTTTCCATATGGGTGGCATGAATTTTAGGTTGCTCAAAAAATGGAGGGATGGCATCGGGAGAATAGGTCCGAGGATGAAGCAGGATGGCTCCTGGGGAATAGGGAATGACTTCAAACATATTAATGTAAGATGTATCTGGGACCATATATCCATAAAAATAATGATGCCTCTGCTTGCATGCATAGAGTGTCACTTTTTCATTTCGTTTGTATCTAAGAAGCTCCGTTTTAAAATGCAGCCCTTCTTTATTATAAATTTCCCGAGCTTCTTTATGATTTATTTCGTTTTTTACAAAGGGGTGGGCTTCACTTACAAGCTCATGCATCTTATTTTCGATAAGCTTATAATCATCATGGTCAAGTTCTGTGCTAAATTCTACATAGAGCCCGCGGCTCAATGAATAAAGTACATGGAGTTCAATATCAGCAAAACATTCCTTTAGAGCAATGTAAAAAAGATAGACCAGACTACGCTGATAAATTCGCACACCATCGGCTTGGCTAAGATCAATCCAACGGATCTCATCCCCTGACTTGAGTACATAACTGAGTTCGCGGATTTCCCCATTAACGTAGGCAGCCAGAATGGTACGGGGAGATTGGCTTTCTCGGGCCAGGTCCAAAAGGCTTCTGCCTATATCCTTACTTTTGTTTCCAATTAACATAGTCTAACTCCTTTATTAAAAATGCGTTAATCTTACTGTATTTTTTTCGATCAATTTCAAGACCACCTCTTTGCATTATGGCTTCTAGGTCCCTTAGCAAATTTATCGGTTCTCCGTAGGCAGTAAGAACATCGCTATAACTCACGGCTTCAAAGCCATGACCAACTATGGAAGCATTTCTCAAATCTGCCAAGGCCTTCATCTTTGGATCAGTAATAAAATCCGCACAGCTTTTAAGAGCCGGATTGTCAGAATGTTTATGAATGTATTCGACAACGGCAAAAATAATGTTTCTATTGTAGATGCGGTAGCGTTTTTTCAAAATACGGAGGGCTCTTCCCTCTTCAAAGGCACTGTCGTAAACACTTAACACCTTTTGGTGCTCTTTGATAAAAACGTATTTTAGAAAAGCTTCGCTAAAACGGTAGAGTCTTCCTAAAAGATCTATATATTCTTCCCTCTCCATCTGAAAGTACATATTGGCAAGATGTTCAGAAAAAATGGCATTGGGTTCACCATATATTAAATCCAAAAGGTTTTGTTCCAAATATGCAGCAAAGGAAAGCGGAAAAAAATCTCCCTTTACAGTGAGAATGCTTTGGGCCGTAACAAAATCAAAGTTGACCATACTTCGGGCTATATCAAGAAGATGAAGCAGTGCACTATCCTCTGCTTTATCACAGCATAGGCAATAGGCCCCGCTATAGTCAAAACGATCAATTAGAGTTGCTATCGTAGCTTGATTCATCTATGCCCACCTTTCTTAGTTCTTTTAAGAAACTCTCCGGCAAATATTCGGCCCTTTTTCCTGCCCACTCCAGTTTATAGCAAAGAAGCCGTTGTCCACCCCCACCCCTTCCATAAAGCTTATCGCCTACTATCTCACTGCCCATGGAGGCGAGACTAATACGAATCTGATGGGTCTTGCCTGTCAAAAGCTCAGCTTCCACAAGACTATAGGGAGGTTTTTTAACCAGAGTTTTAAAAATAGTCTTTGCAACTTTTCCTCCGTCCTCCACTTTCATTCCCGGGCTGGTCAGGTTCTTTTTTATAGTAATTTCACAAAGTCCTTCTTTTATTGTACCAAAAACTAAAGCCAAATAGGACTTTTTTACCTGGCTTTTTCTCTGTAACTCCTCTAAAAGCTTTGTTCTTTGATAGTTTTTTGCAAAAAGGACCAAACCTTCCGTATCTTTATCAAGACGTCCCAGGGGAGAAGGTTTAAAAGTAGGTGTTAGCCTATCGCTAAGATAGGCTTGCACCCGGGAAGTAAGGCAATCTTCCCCCGCTCTGTCGGGGGTTGTCTTTAGGCCTCGTGCTTTATAGACTACAAGATCATCCTCATCTTGGTAAACAATCTCTAGTTCTCCAGCAACAAGCACAAGCTCCTGAGCCATCCAAGCTTTTTGCCTTTCTTCGCTGAGATAAACAAAGATTTCATCGCCTAAAACAACACGACAATCTACCGATGCTCTCTTGCCATTGAGCTTGACATCCTTCTTTCTAAAGAGCCGAAAAACCTCACCCCTAGGGGCCCGTGGAAATAGTTTAATTAAAAATCGATCCAGGCGCTGGTCCGCCGAGCTTTCATCTATAATAATAGTCACATAATCTCCTTGTATATTGCAATATTTTCGTACCTATGATAAATTAAAACGAGAGGTGATGATATGTTTGAAAAAATAAAAGATTTAATCTACGACATCAGTGATTATCTGGTTACTATTATTATAGTCTTTTTCATTGTAATTTCCATTGCTTTTGTTATGACCAAATCCTATGGACTCGACTTTTCTAAAAATGACCTGCTTTCTCTCTTTCAAAAGGAAGCCAATATTACAAAAGAAGAGATTAAACCCCCAGTAACTCCCCCGGCAGTAGTTAAGCCTGAAACCCCTACACCAACACCAACACCAACACCGGCACCTGCTCCTACTCAAGAAGAAAAGGATAAGGCAGAAGAAGAGAAGACGGAAATCTTAATTGAGGTTTATCCCGGTGATGGATCCTATGACGTTGGCGAACGACTGGTGGATGCAGGGGTTATTAAAGACAGCGATGAATTCGCGATTACTTTGGTTGAGCGAAATTTGGACACTGATCTACAGGTTGGAGAGTATACATTTAAAAAAGATATGACTATAGATCAAGTCATCGAAGTTTTCTTCCCCTAAGGAGGTAGTGAATGCCACTAGTATCAACAAAAGAAATGTTTAAAAAGGCCTATGAAGGTAAGTACGCCATAGGAGCTTTTAATGTAAACAACATGGAAATCATACAAGGAATTGTCGAAGCAGCCAAAGAAGCAAAGGCACCCCTTATTCTTCAAGTTTCCTCGGGAGCGAGAAGTTATGCCAGTTCTGTCTACCTTACTAAATTGGTCGAAGCCGCTCTTCTTGATGCACCGGAGCTTGATATAGCTCTTCATCTTGATCACGGCGATAGCTTCGAGCTCTGCAAGCAGTGCATTGACGATGGTTTTACATCGGTAATGATTGACGGCAGCCATCTACCCTTTGAAGACAATATTGCTCTGACAAAACAAGTCGTAGAATATGCCCACTCCAAGGGCGTTACCGTTGAGGCAGAGTTAGGACGCCTAGCCGGTGTGGAGGATGACATTAACGTCTCTGCTGAAGATGCTACTTATACCGATCCTGAACAAGCATTGGAATTTGTAAACCGCACGGGATGTGATTCTCTGGCCATTGCCATCGGAACTTCCCATGGTGCCTATAAGTTTAAGGGAGAACCAAAACTCGATATCCCAAGACTACAGCGCATACAAAAACTTCTTCCAGGCTTTCCTATTGTTCTTCATGGAGCCAGCTCTGTTATCCCTGAATATGTTGATATGAATAATGAATATGGCGGAGATATTCCCGGAGCCCGTGGGGTTACCGAAGAACTTATTCGCGAAGCTAGCCAGTACGGCGTCTGTAAAGTAAATATAGATTCCGATCTGCGTTTAGCTATGACCGGCGTAATTCGCAGAGAACTAAGTAATAATCCTGGTAATTTCGACCCTCGTAAATACCTAGGAGCAGCACGCAGTGCCATTAAAGAACTTGTAACCCACAAGATTTACCACGTTCTTGGAAATAATGATAAACTTTAAAAAGCCTTAGGGCTTTTTTTTTATTTATAATAGTAAAGAAAACTCAAAATCATAAAGGGAGCCAAAGGAAAACTAACATCCTTATCCCTTCCTAATAAAAGAAGAAAAAGGCTAAAAACTCCTGCACTTAAAAAGCTAAGGAAAACAAATTCCAAATGGTAATCCCTAAGACCCACAAAGAGTACGGAAAAAAACTTAACATCTCCATAGCCAAAGGCCTCCTTGGAATAAAGATAAAAACTCAAATAGTATAAAGCGCTGAAAAACAGAAATGCCGCCATAGCCCTAGGGAGCCCCCAGGGATCCTTAAAAAGAAAAATCAAGATCAAAAGTCCATTCAATTCATCGGGAATGCGCATCCAAAGCATATCTGCCAGTCCGATAAGTAATAAAATGAAATGCATTTTCCCTCCTCAAAACAAAGATAGCAAATCTAGCTCTTTAGGCAGTATTTTTATTTAAAAAAGTACTCTTTGGAATTTGACCCCTTTACTTAAGCACTGTACAATAAACAAGGAGGTGTCTATGAAACGAAATGATGTGCCCATAGAGTTAACATGGAATTTGAAAGATCTCTACGAGACCGAGACTCTTTTCGAAGAAGATTTAGCCCTACTTTTAAAGGAAGCTAAGAACCTGGAGGGGCTCGAACTCCTCTTAATGTCAACAGAGGAATTAGAAGATTTCCTTCAGCGCTACGAAAATTATTTTGTTCGTCTTTATAAACTAAGCAGCTTTGCCTCTTTGGATCTAAGTGTAGATAGAATAAATAGCGCTCTACAGCAAAGAGAAGCTCGTATAGCCGATCTTTCTTCGGAACTCTCAGCAAGACTGAGTTATATCCTTTCCGATTTGCACAAGATTCCCGAAGAAAAACTTCTGGAACTGGCGAATTTCTCGCCTCGTTACCAGGTTTTTATTCATGATCTTATCCGGCAGCGCCCCCATCGCCTTGGAGATGAAACAGAGAAAACCTTAAATGCCCTAGGAGGAACTTTTGAGCTTCCCTACCTTACCTACGAAATGATAAAACTTGCCGATATGCACTTTGGAGATTTTGAAGTGGACGGCAAAATATATCCGATGAATTACATTCTCTACGAAAACGACTATTGTCAGAGCCCCAACAGGAATCTTCGCCGTGGAGCCTATGAACACTTTTACAAGACCATTGGAACTTATAGTTACGGTATGGGCAGTGGCTATCTTAGCCATGTAAAAACTGAAAAGATTCTCAGTAAACTCCGAGGTTTTGAAAGCGTCACTGATTACCTTCTTTTTGAACAGGAAGTTTCTCGAGATATCTATGAAACCCATCTTCAAAGGATGATGGAAAAACTCTCGCCGGTAATGCAAAAATATGCTGGTTTCATAAAAAAATACTATGGTCTTGATGAACTCTATTATAGTGATCTAAAAGCCCTTATAGACGCCGATTTCAGTCCGGAAATTTCTTTAGAAGAGGCAAAGACAGATGTTGAAAAGGCCCTTTCTCCTCTAGGAGAAGAATATTCAGAAATTGTCAGAGGAGCACTTAATAACCGCTGGATTGACTTTGCCCAAAATAAAGGGAAATCTACGGGAGGTTTTTGTGCCAGCCCCTACGGTTGCCATAGTTTTATCCTAATGAGTTGGACGGGATACCTCTCTGACGCCTTCACTATGGCCCATGAGATTGGCCATGCCGGTCATTTTCAACTAGCAGGCCAGAATCAGAACTTTTTTAGCGTAAACCCTTCTACGTATTTTGTTGAGGCACCCTCGACCTACAATGAGCTTTTTCTTACCGATTACCTTTTTGAAAAAGAAAGCAGTCTTCGAAATAAGCGCTATGTTATTGCCTCACTTCTTGGCAATACCTATTACCACAATTTTGTGACACATTTTCTAGAAGCTTGTTTCCAAAAACAAGTCTATGACAGCCTAGATGCCCAGAAGGGCCTGACTACCGATAGCCTTCACGAAATCAAAAGGAGTGTCCTTAAAGAGTTTTGGAAGGACAGCGTCATCATTGACGATAAAGCGGGATATACTTGGATGCGTCAGCCCCACTACTATATGGGGCTATATCCCTACACCTATTCTGCAGGACTGAGCCTTGCCACCAATGCCTATTTGGCATTAAAAAAAGGGGAGATCACCACAGAAGACTGGCTTAAAACCCTAAGGGCCGGCGGAAGCAAAAACCCCGGGGAGCTAGCTCAAATTGTAGGCATTAATCTACTTGAACCCGTCAGTTTAGATAGAAGTATTGACTATGTCGATCGTCTGGTAGATGAACTAATTTCGCTAAGCGAACGAATCGAAGAATAATCAATCAAAAAAAGCCATCCCTTATAAGGGGTGGCTATTTTTATTCTCACTTATTTTGTACCAATTACCACATTGTAAAGTCTCTAGATTGGGGATTCAGTGCCTTTATAAGTCGTTTTAGCGGAATAAAATTCATAACAAGGGCCGCAATCAATAGATCTGTCAAAAGAAAAGATCCATTATAGAGTAGAGAATAAATAAAGGGATGGGTTCCTTCGGGAGCATAGGCGGCAAAGAATATATAGCCACTTAATACATGACAACTTAGTCGAAGGATCGTAGCCAAAAACATTCCCAGATTCACATGGCGGGGAAAGAACCCTGCGATGCCGATAAACATAAAGGCTAAGGGATAGTCAAGGAGCACTTGAAGAGGATGAAAAATACTTGCCCCTAGAAATAGGTCAACCATACCAAAAAGAAGACCTGCCAGCATTCCAATTTCAGGTCCATGAGCTAACGCAAGAAGATAAATCGGCACCATAGATGCTAAGGTAACGCTTCCTCCCTGGGGCATACGAAAAATAACAAGCATATTAAGAACCGCAGCCACTGCAATACTTACGGCAATTTGAGTCATAAGAGCTGTCGTCAGTTTAATTTTCTTCATAGATATCAGGGCAAAGACCCCGATAAGAAGTAAAAAAACAAAAACAAGAGTAACGGGATTTTCGCCTAAGCCCACCAAGGCCTGGGTTATTTTATCCGGTTTTTTGGCTAAACTGTTTAAAAAGTTTGAAAACATGATTTCCTCCATAAAAAAAAGCCCCTCTAGGGCCTCGCTTTCCTACGCTGGTTTCACCAGATCAGGTTCAAAGAGTTTTTCTCAGCCATTATTGGCACCCCTAGCAAGCTAAATATAACATAAAACCACCCCTAAATCAAAACATATAAAAATGTTTTAAATCCAATTATTGTCTAAGCCCAAAGCTCTAGTCACCTAGCTTCTTTCTTATACCCTTCATATTTATAGGATTTACTGCTACAATAGAGGTAAATTAAGGAGGTAAACTATGAAATTAAATCTTATTGGGGCTATAGAAAGCTTAGAAGCCATAAAGCAAAATCTCGAAGAACTTCCTGCTTTGGATTTGGCTAATTTCGAAAAAAATAGCACCGTCCTTATCCATGTAGATATTGTGGAAGGTTTTTTAAACTTTGGGGCTCTTCACTCCAAGGATGTAGCGGGCATCTTGCCCTTTGTCGCGGAGCTTAATCAGCGCATGGAGGGTTATACAAAAATCTTTGTAATCGATCGTCACAATGAAGAGGCCGTAGAATTCAATGCCTATCCTGCCCACTGCGTAGTAGGTAGCGGTGAAGATCAACTGGTTAAAGAACTACTTCCCTTTTGTGAAGGTGAGCTGATGATTGAAAAAAACAGCACCAATCTCTTCCATGCGCCGGGCTTTCAAAAATACCTTGAAGAAAATCCTCAAATAAATGACTTTGTATTTGTAGGTGATGTAACAGATATCTGCGTTCTTCAGGCCACCCTAAGCCTACGAAGTTACTTTAATGAGCACAATATAAACAAAAATCTCCACGTTCTCCTTCCAGGGGTTGATACCTTTGATTTAGATGCCACCCACCACCACAGAGGACTTATGAACCTTTTTAGCCTCTACAACATGCAAATGAACGGCATACATCTCTACGGAGACATCAAGTAATAAGTAAAAAAGCCTTTAAAATTTCCTGTATTAGATAACTCCAAAAATTTTCTGGTAAATAAATAATAATAACTTATAAGTTATCCTGTGGATCTATAGGTTTTTATGTCGATGTTCAAGCAATTGTTGATAAAACAAGAGAATTTAATGAATATCGACAAAAAATAACACGATTAGCCTTGATTTATACAAGAACTTAAGGGATAATGGTGGGTATTATTAAAGGAGGTTATCATGCAAAGAGAACGCTTTTCATCACGACTCGGCTTTATTCTAATATGTGCTGCCTGCGCAATAGGTTTAGGAAATGTTTGGCGCTTTCCCTACATCACCGGACTCTACGGTGGCGGAGCCTTTGTTCTTATTTATCTTGTCTTTCTCGTCCTACTGGGCCTACCAATTATGACAATGGAACTGGCAGTGGGCCGAGGATCACAAAAAAGTGCAGCCTCATCCTTCGACACTCTAGAACCACCAGGCACCAAATGGCATAATTTTCGCTATTTGGCCATTGGCGGCAATTACCTACTAATGATGTTCTACACTACCATCAGCGGTTGGATGTTTGCATACTTTTACAAAATGATAACCTGGCAATTCAAAGGCCTGGACCCCGACGGAGTTGCCGGAGTTTTCGGTGAGATGGTCTCTAATCCAAGCTATATGACCTTTTGGTTGGTTATTACTATTGTTTTAGGACTATTTATTGTTTCCCTGGGCCTAAATAAAGGCGTTGAACGTACAACTAAATATATGATGATGGCACTTTTAGTCATTATGATTGGTCTTGTAATTCGTGCAGTGACCCTTCCTGGTGCTAAGGAGGGGCTACTCTTCTATCTTAAGCCCGATATATCCAAAATCAAGGAAGCCGGTATATGGGAAGTTGTTTATGCAGCCATGGGCCAAGCCTTCTTCACACTAAGTATTGGTATGGGAAGTATCGCCATATTTGGCAGCTATATTGGTAAAGATCGTAGACTTACCGGCGAGGCGATTTCAATAATCACTCTAGACACCTTTGTTGCCCTTATGGCAGGGCTTATTATATTTCCCGCCACATCGGCCTTTGGTGTACCTGTGGGACAAGGGCCGGGACTTATTTTCGTAACCCTCCCCAATGTTTTTATCAATATGAGTGGCGGACGAATTTTCGGAAGTCTCTTCTTCCTATTTATGAGTTTCGCCGCCTTTAGTACGGTGCTGGCTGTACTGGAAAATATCGTGGCCTTTGCCATGGACCTTTGGAACTGGAGCAGGAAAAAAGCTTTTCTTGTCAATGCACCCCTGCTGATTCTTTTATCCCTACCTACAGTGCTGGGCTTTAACCTCTGGGAAAGCTTTGCCCCTCTAGGACCGGGTACCATCGTCTTGGATCTTGAAGATTTTATTGTAAGCAATAATATTTTGCCCATCGGCGGACTTATCTATGTGCTCTTTTGCACAAGAAGCAGCGGATGGGGCTGGGAGAATTTTCTCAATGAAGCCAATACAGGAAACGGTATTAAGTTTCCTAGAGCAACCTACTTCTATGTGAAATGGGTTCTTCCTCTGATTATCCTTGTGGTCTTTATTGCAGGCTATCTGGAAAAATTCTTTTTATAGAACGGAGCATTATCAATGATTTATCTGCTGATCATACTGGTTAAAACCTTTGAAGTTTCGCTGTCCACTCTGCGTATCAAGCTCGTCACAAAGGGCCAACGGGTCTATGGAGCACTAGTGGGCTTTTTCGAGATTATCATCTGGGTTCTGGTTATATCCACGGTATTAACGGATATCCAAAGTGACCCTTGGAAAATCCTAGCCTACGCCATCGGTTATTCCCTAGGTAATTTTATGGGTGTTACCGTTGAAGAATGGATTGGTCTTGGAAGCACAAAGATTGAGGTGATACTTCCCCAGAATCAGACCGAAAAAATAGTGAAAGAAATACGAAGTATGGGCTTTGGCGTTACCGTGGTCGAAGGTGAAGGAAAAGATGAAAAGCGAAATATACTTCTTGTCATTCTTCCTCGAAAGTCAGTTGATAAAGTCAGAAGGATTCTTGAAAATACCCAGGCCTTTGTTACCATTACAGACATTAAGCCCGTCTACGGCGGCTATGGTGCGATAAAAAAATAAAGGGGAAGGCTAAGCCTTTCCTTTTTTAAACTGTGAAAGGAGAGAAAATGAAATTCACTCTAGCTATCCTTCAGATTGACACCCAAGACAATAAACAGGATAACCTAAAAAAAATCGAAAGCTTAATAGACGAGGCAGCAGAAAAAGGAGCCCAGGTCATCTCTATGGCTGAAATGGTTTCCTACCTGGGCAAAGATCCTCGATCCAATATAGAAAAGATCCCCGGGGGAGATAGCTTTGAACTTCTCAGTAAAAAGGCCAAGGATCATGCTTTGTGGATTCACGGAGGCAGCATTTATGAAGAAAATCCCCAAGATCCCAAAAAGCCTTTCAATACTACCATGGTCATAAATCCCCAAGGAGAACTTGTCAGTATCTATAGAAAACTTCACTTATTTGATGTGCATATAGAAAGGGGGCCTTCTGTAAAAGAATCCGACAATATAAGTGCCGGAGATGAAATTGTTACTATTTCTACAGATTATGGCAAATGGGGTCTTTGCATATGCTACGACATGCGTTTTGGAGAGATGTTTCGACTCATGGCCCTGGATGGGGCCGAAATCTTCTTTGTTCCCGCCAATTTTACCTTGAACACTGGAAAAGATCACTGGGAAAGCCTATTGCGCACCAGGGCTATTGAAAATAGCTGCTATGTAGTGGCAGCGGCCCAAATAGGAAAAAAACCTAAATTTACAGCCTATGGCCGGAGTTTGGTGGTGGATCCCTGGGGCAACATTATCGCCCAGGCTTCTGATACCGAAGGAATACTTCTTTGCGAGATTGATTTAGATCTTCCTCAAAAAGTATCCAACCAACTCTATACTCTGCCCAATAGACGTAGTGATGTCTATACCCTCAAAAAAAGCGGCTCCTAGGCCGCTTTTGCATTTTTCTTTTTAAAGATTTTCATAGGGGATGCTAAAGGTATCCCCACTTTTTAAGTCCCCACTTTCATAGCCCTTCATAAACCACCGCATTCTATGTTCGCTGGTACCGTGGGTAAACAGGTCCGGCTCTACTTCACCGCGTACAAGTTCTTGAAGGCGATCGTCGCCAATTTGGCTAGCCGCTTTCATAGCTTCTTCTATATCCCCCACCTCTAGAATTCCCTTTTTCTGAATAAAGGAGGCGAATACTCCGGCTAAATAATCAGCCTGAAGTTCAACACGGACACTAAAACGATTGTATTCTGTTTCAGAATGGGTCCTTCGATACTGATCCATTTGATCCATAATGCCCGTGAGGTTTTGTACATGATGTCCCACTTCATGGGCGATTACATAGGCCATGGCGAAATCTCCGGGAGCTTGAAACTTCACTCTCAGTTCTTCAAAAAAGCTGAGATCAAGATATACTTTTTGATCGGCTGGGCAGTAAAAGGGACCCGTACCCGAAGAAGCAACCCCACATCCCGATGTTGTTGTTCCAGAATAAAGGACAAGCCCGGGTTCGCGATAGGTTCCACCCTCTTTTCGAAATACTTCATTCCAAACGTCTTCGGTCTCAGCCAATACAACCGATACAAATTCCTTTAATTCTTCTTCCTGCGCAGAACTTTGTACAGGTGAGTCGGTTCCTAAAACTTCTCCTATTCCCCCGAATCCTTTGAAGAGAAGAAGAGCAAGAACAATAAGAATGAGCCACTTGCCTTTAAAACCACCCAACAGAAGAGGTATTCCTATCCCACCGGAAGAACTGGATCTTCCCCTGCGATCTTCTACATTAGAAGATTGCCTTCTTCCTTTATAACGCATGCTTTCCCCCTAATCTAATAATGTCGAGAGTTTTTGGAATAGTTCTTCGAAAAACTTTAGCACTTTATCTAAAAACCCTGATGATTCAGCCTCTTTTAATAAATCTTTGATCTTTGGCGCCAACTCTTTTCCCAGCCCTTCCAACTGCTTTTTCATCTGAGTAAAGTCAAGACCTTCGGTGTTGGAGAATTGAACAAAATAATTGACCAGCTTATCGATATTCACTGTAGAAACAATATTGATCAAATTGAGTTTCTTTAGAGAGTCTTCAATGATTTTTTGTATTTCCTCTCTTGTGATACTACCTTCTTTTTCTATGGCAGCGATTATTTCTTCTTTTATTTCTACCATGGCCTGAGCCAGTTTCGCCCCATCAAAGTCTTCTTTATTCTTGGACTCTTCAGTAATGCCAGCCAAAACTCCCAATTCTTCCTGGGCCAGTTGCATTGCACCACGGCTGAGGTCTTCGCCGTTGAGCTCAAAGGCCTTATATACGCCAGCTAGAGCGCTTTCTCCTGTTACGGCAAAGGGGGAAGCAATAAAAATTGTAACATCACCCACACCAGCTGTGATGGCTGCTCCTTCGTATTGCTCCTTGGTCACAAGGGTTATATTCTCCGGGGTCTTAATTTCAACACTGAGGCCACTGTCTTTTTCCTTTTTTGTTACCAGTGCTGATGAAATCATATCTTCTGTAGCCGTAGGATTACCGCCAATATAATTTTCTAAGTCTTTTCCCACAACGGGACTAATTAAAACATCATCCTCGGACTGAATCCCAAGAAGAAGAGATGTCTGTTCAACCTGCTCTTGACTTAGGCCTCCACCATGAATAAAAGTTGGTTTGCTCCAAGTGGTAACAGCAAAGACCTGAATCGGCAAAAGTAGTAGCACCAGTATTGTTAAAAGTGTTTTTTTCATAGTACCTCCTAAAGGAAATCCTGAAATGGATCACCTGAAAACATAAGTTTTTAGTCTTTTAATCCAAACCCACGGCTGTTCCTGATGCTGTTACCATCATCATACTTCCAGCTTGGCCAAGGACCTCATAGTCCATATCTATTCCAATAACGGCATCAGCCCCCAGGGCCTGAGCCCTTCTTTGCATTTCTTCCAAAGCTTCCTGCCGGGCTTTAATAAGTTCATCCTCATAGCCTTGGCTACGCCCTCCAAATATATCTCTTAAACCTGCTCCAATATCTTTAATCATATTTACGCCTGTAATAATTTCACCAAATACAATGCCATGATAGACTGTTACCCTTCTACCTTCGACACTATTGGTGGTTGTGAGTATCATGGGATACCTCCTTATTTTTAATAATTAGTCTGCGAAGACTTTCTTCCAGTTGTTGTTCTATACCCTTAGTTTGTCTAAAATATTCTACAATTTTTAGAGGTGGTCCATCTACCAATAGGATTTCATCGCATAAATCCAAGGCATCCTCAGGATCGTGGGTAATTAGAAGAAGCTTTTTCTTGTTTCTAATTAGTCTTTTTAGCTCATCTTTTCTTCCCAGGTCAATGCCTGAAAAGGGTTCATCTAGAAGAAGAAGATCTCCCGGGGCACCTAAGGCTCGCGCCAGGGAAAGACGCTGACACATACCACCGGATAGTTCTGCTGGATATTTTTTACCATCTTCCACAAGCCCTACTTTCTCAAGCCAGAGCTCTGCCTGCTTCTCACCCAGAATAATAGAAAGATTCTCTTTGGCTCTTAACCAAGGAATCAGTCTGGGCTCCTGAAAGGCCGCAGTAAAGCTAGGCAGCTCCACCTCTCCTTGGAAATCTTCAAGGCCACATAAAAGGCGAAACAATGTGGTCTTGCCACAACCCGAAGGGCCAAGAATGGCAAGACTTCTAGCTGTGGTTTCAAAGCTAAAGTCTTGAATTATCTTTGAAAAACTAATATTCTTTAGCTTCACGCCCCACCAACCTTTCTAGAAGATAGCTTAGTACTAATAGTAAAAAGGTCCAGGCAAAAAGGTCAGCTGTTTCTAAAAATGTTTTGCTTTCTTGAATCTTTCTGCCAATGGAAAGGGGGGTAAAACTTAAAACTTCTGCTGCCACCGCTGCCTTCCAAGCCAGTCCCACGGACTGACGAAAGGCTAGGAGCAAATACTGTTTGGCCCAGGGAAGATAGAAAGCCTTCATTTTCTTGCGAAAACTAAGTTTAAAAACATCCATCATTTCAAGGAGTTTGACATCGGCCTTTAGGACTGACTCCTCAGCAGCACTCCAGAATATGGGCATTGTCATTAAAAAGGTGATGAAAATAGGTACCCCTCTTGAGCCTAACCACAGTAGGGCCAGCATAATAAAACTGACAACAGGGACTGTTTTAAGAAGGCTTTCCAGGGGCATTAAAAGAATCCCAATTTCTTTTTTCATTCCACTGATAAATCCCAGTAGGCTTCCAAGAATCAGCGCCCCACCTAAACCCAGAAGTACCCTTAAGGCCGAATAGAGTAAAAAAGTATAGCTCTCTCCTTTTTGAAGGATATGAATGAGAGCTTCCAATGTTTCTCTGGGGTTAGGAAGAAATAGGCTATTGTGAACCAGTAGAGCAGAAACTTCCCAGAGAAGGAAGAAAAAAAACCATGCCCAAAATTTAGAAATCCGCATAGAAATCTTCGCCGGGGAGAGAGCCTCCCAGGGCTTTAGGATTATTCTCCATCAAAAGTTCAAAATATGCTTGAATCGCTCCGCTTAAGTCTTTAGGGGATTCAAAGACAAGGCCCGCTCCGGAAATGGATTGACGAGCAAGGTCCGCCTTCTCGATAATTCCAAATTTTTCAATGAGCTCCGAAGCCCCTTGGGGGTCTGCTAATACTTTTCCCACCGACTCTTTATAGTCTTTAAGAAAGGCTCGAATTTCTTTACCCTTTGTTTTTAATTTTTCTTCGGTTGTTACCACGGCTCCCATAGTAAGGGGAAAGCCGGTTTTTTCCTCATAGAGTTCGGCTAAGTCCAGAGCCACTTCGCCTCCCACTTTACTTTTAAATAAAGTGACAAAGGGTTCGGGGAGCACATAGTAATCGGCTTTATTCTCACTGGCTGCGGCCACTACGTCGCTGTGAGTAGGCAAGTACTCGATTTGGACATCCACATCCTTTAAAAGCAGTTCAAGTACATACATAGGTGAAGCGTTTTGGCCGGCACTTAGAATACGTTTACCCTTTAGCTGGGCCACATCTTCAAGGGCTTCACCCATCATATATAAATTGCCTATTGTATTTATCGCAAGAAGCCTAATTTCTCCTTGGGTCTTGTTGTATAGGATGGAAGCCATATTAAGGGGGAGCATGGCAACATCAGCTTCACCACTGGTAATCTTTCCGATAATTTCATCGGGAGAGTTCAGAAGTTGCATGGTTTTTGCCGCCTCAGTTTCCACCATTCCCATGCTAGAGGGACCTTTAAGGGCGCCGACAATGAGTTCCTGGGGGGCAGCACAGGAAATCAGCAGTAGCGCCAGTAGGATTATTAAAAAACGTCTCATCTTTACCTCCTAATTTGTTTATATATAATACCGTTGGTATCCAAAAGATGAAGGGCGAAATCATCCACCCTGTAGGCCTCTTCGTAATATATTTTAGTTATGCCCGACTGAATAAGGGCTTTGGTACAGTGTAAACAAGGAAAATGCGTAACATAGATCATACAACCATCCATGGGAATACCTTCTTTTGCACAATAAGAAATACAGTTTAGTTCGGCATGCTGAGTGGCTATGCAGTGATCATCCCTAATGGCGTGACCGACTTCAGAACAGTGAGGAGTCTTTCTTCCCACGCTACCATTATACCCCGTTGCCACAATCCTATGTTCTCTATTGACAACTACGGCGCCAACATGGGCTCTATCACAGGTACTGCGCGCCGCAGCAAGGCTGGCAAGATTCATAAAATATTCATCCCAATTTTGCCGAGGTCCCGAGGG
>JAAYGQ010000036.1 GCA_012727635.1 Tissierellia bacterium
GAATCCTAAGGGGCCTAGGCTTCGAAGAAGAAGATTTTTCAAGAAAGATGCGTTCCCTCTCCGGTGGAGAAGAGCGCCGGCTCTATCTTGCTCGCCTCCTAGCCACCGATGTAGATGTTCTTCTTCTGGATGAGCCTACCAATCACCTGGATATGCAGGCCATTTCCTGGCTTGAACTTTATCTATCTACCCTAGCCTCTGCCGTGGTACTGGTCACCCATGATAGAGAGTTTCTTGATCGCACCGTAGAGCGCATTTATGAAATTGAAGGTGGAAAAGGTAGATGGTATCCGGGAAACTACAGTGCCTATACAGAAAAAAAGAGGGAAATCTATCTTCAGGAAAAAAGAAGTTATGATAATTTTCTAAAAAAGAAAAAGGCCGAGGAAGAAAAGCTTCGTACCTTTAGGGACCGCTCCTCATTAAATCAGAAATTTGCAGCCAGAGCAAGGGACCGGGAAAAGAAAATACTCCATATGCAAGAAGTGGAAGCTCCCCTATGGATCTCTAGAAATATGGGTCTTCGTTTTAAAGCAGCCCGGACAACGGGTCAAGATATTGTTTTTTGTGAAAACCTCTCCAAATCCTTTGACGGCGAGCCCCTTTTTGATCATCTAAGCTTTTCCCTCTACAAGGGCGACGTCTTGGGAATCATCGGCCCCAACGGCTCCGGTAAGACCACCCTAATGCGAATGCTTGCAGGAAAATCTTCACCGGACCAAGGAAGGATCCTCTTTGGACCGGGAGTTGATAAGGGCTTTTACCGCCAGCATCAAGAGGAGCTTAGAACCTCCGATGACATGGTAAGCTTTATTAACAATCAGTTTCCCCAGTATAATCATGGCCAAATCCGCTCTCTCTTGGCTCAATTTCTCTTTACAGGCGATGAGGTCTTTAAAAGTATCGAACTTTTAAGCGGTGGAGAAAAAGCCCGGCTTAGGCTGCTGCTTCTTATGTTAGAAGAGCGAAATCTCCTCCTTCTGGACGAGCCAACCAATCATCTTGATATTTATAGTAAGGAAACTTTAGAAGAAGCCCTTTTGCACTACGAAGGAACCGTGGTCCTGGTTAGCCATGACCGTTATTTTCTAAACCGTGTTTGTAGCCGCCTTCTTGTATTAGATGGCGAAAATTCCACTATCTTTGAAGGAACCTATCGGGACTATGAAGCCAAGGCTCCAGATAAAACCCTAACAAAATCAAAGGCTAAAAAAACTTCCCTTCAAAGCAAAACGAAAAACACGGTTAAATTAAAAGAAGATCCCATTGAAGATCAGTTGCTCCTTCTGGAGGAAGAACTCCAAGAAATTGAACTTGCCTTCTTAGATAAGGAACTTTATAATGATAGCGATAAGATAAAACAAATTTCTATAAAAAGAGATGACTGCCTTCAGAAGATAGATAAGCTCTATGCTCTCTGGGGCGAGGAGGAATAAATGTTTGAAACCATTCGAAAAATTATTGCCCAGCAAATGGATATCGACGAAGCTTCCATTACTAAAGAAACAAGGCTCATTGAAGATCTTCGTGCCGATTCCATCGATGCTGCTGAGATGATCCTTAATATTGAAAGTGAACTGGATATCCTAATACCCGATGACAATATTATGAATGTAAAAACTATTCAAGATATTCTGGATATTCTAGAAAAGTGCAAATAAACTCCCCATCTATGCTGACCCCCTGTGTTGGATTCTTAGTTCAACTTTTGGGGGTCATTATAATATAGGGAGTTTAATTATTCAAAGGGTATTATTTTTCTGCCATGGTAACTAACGGGAGTAAGTTCTGCTTTACGAATTAGTTTTAAAGCCTCACTAAAATTGCGCCCAAGCTGCTGGCTCAGGTGGGAGTCGCTGCCCAGTGTCACCCTGCGCCCTCCTAGCTCTTTGTATTTTCCTAAAAGATAGCTCCACTGCCCTTGGGATTGCCTAAGGCCCAGTCGCTGGGTGTTTACCTCCAGGGAAATATCTTGCTTTACCATAAAACGAAAAACCTTTTTTATAAGATCTTCGATCTGTAAAAAGGGAATTTCATAGTCCTAGCCCGGTGTGTAGCGGGCCAAATAATCAACATGGGATAAAGAGTCAATATAGGGATTTTCCTCCAGGGCCTGAAGGGTCTCTTCCCAGTAATAGCGATAACAAGCTTCTCTAGAAACATTATTATGAAGCCGGGCATAGGTAAACTCCAGATCATCCTAGCTTCTATAGGGGGCATGTAACGAACCCAATGCATAATCGAAGGGGTACTTTCTGAGGATTTCCTCATAGTAAGCCTTGGCTTCATGGCGTAGACCCAGTTCAATACCTAGACCTAGTTCCGGGCTTCTGTATTTTTCAAGTTTTTCAAAATAGAGTGAAGGATCGAATACTGTCCCCTTTTTGTAGTCGTGGTAATCCATATGTTCTGTCAAAATAAAGCCTAGGCTCTTTTTTTTTTGCTTCAATGATAAAGTCTTCCAAAAGAGCCTTGCTATCAAAGGAAAACTCCCCATGGGTATGGCTATCAATAATCATACATTAGCACCCTGGAAAAACTCAATTATGGTAGTGTAAACCATAGAGGAAGACAATTGCGTTAAACTAGAAAATTCAATGATCAAGCCAGTTCCTCGAGATAGATCTCTTTGAGCTCTTCAGCTAGATTCCTAATCATCTCTTCTTCGGGACCTTCAAGCATAACGCGAATAAGGGGTTCTGTACCCGAGGCGCGAATAAGCACTCTTCCCTTATCGCCCAAAATATCTTCAATTTCTTTTATTTTCTCCTGGGCCCTGGGAAGCTCTACATAAAGAGCCTGCTTTTCACGATTGACCTTGGCATTGGTTAAATATTGAGGGAATTTTGGAATCTCGTCCCTCCAGGAAGAAAGACTTTTCCCGCTTTTTACCAGTGCCGAGGCTAGGAGAAGTCCGGTTTGTATTCCATCACCGGTGGTGTTTTTGTGAAGTAGGATCACATGGCCCGATTGTTCTCCTCCAAGGATCTGTCCGCCTTCTAGCATCTTTTCAAGGACGTAGCGGTCCCCCACCGGGGCAATCACCACATCAACGCCACTTTTTTTCATATAATCTAAAAAGCCCAGATTGCTCATAACTGTGGCTACGATACTTTCGTTTTTTAATTCTCCCCGCTCTAAAAGATCCAATGCGCAGATGGCCATAATGGCGTCGCCATCGACCTCTCTACCAAGATTGTCAATGGCAAGAACCCTGTCCCCATCGCCATCAAAGGCAAATCCCAGATCATAGCCACCCTTTACTACTCTATCGCTTAGGGTACCAAGATGGGTGGAGCCACACATCTCATTGATATTGATTCCATTGGGGGCATCAAAAAGTACATCGACTTTGGCGCCTTTGGCTTTAAAGGCCAGGGGAGCCAGTTTATGAGTTGCACCATGGGCCGTATCAAGAAGAATACGTAGACCGTTCAGGTCCTCATGGCAAAGTTCTTCTGCGTGGGAGAGATATTTGGCTCTTAGCTCTTTTCTCTCTTCAATTCGCCCTATGGCGTTGCCGATGAATTCTTCCTCAATGGTTCTCTCGCCGGTTATATAACTCTCGATTTCTTCTTCCATTTGATCGGTTAACTTAAAGCCCTTTTCATTAAAAAACTTTATTCCATTGTATTCGTAGGAATTGTGGGAGGCGCTAACCATAATCCCTCCATCAAAACCCTCTTCCTTTACAAGATGAGCAATTCCGGGGGTCGGGATAACACCAACCTGAATCACGTCGCAACCCACACTGAGGATGCCGGCAATCATAGCGGACTCTAACATATAAGAAGACACTCTTGTATCTTTTCCTAGGATAAGCTTTGCTTTTTCCCGAGGTGAATGCTTTGTAATTACATAGGCCCCATAGCGACCGAGTTTATAAGCCAGTTCATTTGTAAGTTCTGTACCGGCTATGCCTCGCACGCCATCGGTTCCAAAATATTTTCCCATAGTAACTCCTTTCATTATTTATCAATTTTACAGCAAAAAGAAGTATTTGGCAAAACAAACCTCTTTATTTTTAGCATTAAAAGACCCTCTCGGAAGAATAATACCTTTTATAGGCGAAATAGTGAACTCATTTAAAAATAGAACCATTAAACTTTGGATTTACCACCAGTTTGCAGGAAGCTACTTTCATCCCTAGATAGACAAGAAATCCTTCAAGGAATATATAATTTTAGTTATTCTCTTCCGCCTATCTTCCATAGGAGGGTTTATATGGGGTCATTCTTTCCTGTCCCCCTGACTAAGCTAAACTTACAGCAATCTGCACTGCCTAAAAAAATCAGAGCCCTCCTATTAAGAGGGCCCCGATTTCACTCGATGATTATTAATGCATCTAGGGCAATTACTTCTTCTCCAGTTAGGGCAACCGGATTTATATCGACCTCTTTTATATAGTCACTTAGCGACGCAATAATATCTTGAAATTTCTCTACTGAGTCCAATAGTTTTTCTATATCCACAGGCCGAGAGCCTCTAAAACCTGTTAATAACTTATAGGTTTTTAATGCTTGTAGTTTTTCTTTGATTAAATCCCTTGATGTAGTTGGAAGAATCACAAACCGATCTTTAATCAGCTCGGTAAAGATGCCACCGGCTCCGATTACAATCAATGGCCCAAAGGTGCTATCGGTCTTCATTCCAAAGATGAGTTCCGACTCAAAGGAAACCATCTTGGTAATTACACAGGGATTTCCAAGTCTTGTACTCATTTTTACATATTCTTCTTCGAGCTGCTCAAAACTGGAGATATTTAGCACCACTCCCCCGACGTCGGCCTTGTGTAAGATTCCTTCCACGGCGGTTTTTAGAACTAGCGGATACTGAAATTCTTCTTTTAACTCTGTCATTTCCTCTACAGATGAAACCATAAATGACTTGTTAACGGGAAAACCAAGCCTCCCCAGTAGATCCAACGATTGTTTTTCCTGTAAAACTTTAGAAGATTTTAGCAGCTTCATGTCTACTTCATCCAGTTCTACCACTGCATTTATCTTACTCTCATATTTAAAATCTCTATAGCCAAGATAGTTCTTAATGGCTCTTAAAGCCTGAGCGGTCTCCATGAGCACCGGGGCTGGAATTTGATTTATTCTTTCAGTAAGCTCTGCTCTTCTTGTCCCACTAAAGTTGGTTAAAAAGACTACGGGTTTACCCGATTGTTCTTTACCCTTTATAAGGGCTTCTATGAGACCCTGGGAAAGATAATAACCATCTCTCAAATCCTGGGACATCAGTCCAATAGCTGAATTGTCGTCATTGAGCATCACTCCAAAGGAATCGCCAAAGATGTTTTCATAATCAATTCCCGTTCCCCAGGGGTCTAAAGGATTGGCGGCTTCTTGGCCATACTCCTGGATTGCTGAAAGCTTCTTCATGGTCTCGTCGGAAAGCTTTGCAAATTCTAGGCCCACTTCTTCTGCCACATCGGCCAAGAGATTTCTCTCTCCACCGGAATCGGCTATGGCCACTAACCCGCCCTTTCGAATCTCAGGATAATAACTAAAGAGTAGAAGTGAATTGGCCATTTCAGCTAGACTATTTACACGCACTACTCCATACTCATCAAAAATCGCCTGTATAGCGTCATCATCGCCGGCTAGTCCTCCGGTGTGGCTTTGGGCAAATACAGCACCGAGTTCTGATTTTCCCACCTTCATGGCAACAACGGGGATTCTCTTTTTCGCTGCCAGCTCTAAAGCCTTTCTAAAATTATCGGGCTTTCTTACCGACTCCATATAAATCGCCAGCACCTGGGTTGTGGGCTGATTTAGAGCATAGATCATATAGTCCGATAGGCTAGTGATTTGTCCTGTGCCGGCGGCCACCATAATGTTAAATTTGAGCTGGGGTTCATTGTGGCCTATTGTACTAAAAACCGAACCCGACTGGGAGATAAAGGCTATATTGCCTCTGGTTCCCTCATCGGGGGCCTCAAAACCACAGACCCTTAAATCAATGTCATTATTATAAAACCCCATGGAATTATGACCCATTAGTGGAATATTGGCTTCTTTACATTTAGACATAATTCTTGCTTCTAGTTTTGGAGTCGTATCCTCTTCTAACACACAGTTAGCAAATATAACCAAGGATTTAGCTCCGGAGTTTATAGCAATGTCCACCTGATCTTCCACTCTTCTAGCAGCAATGCATAGCACCACGGTGTCCATGGGTTTTCCAATAGACTCTAAATCTTTAAACACTTTATAGCCAAGGATTTCTTCGTATTTGGGATTTATAGGATAGACTTCTCCTTTGTATCCACTTTTTTTAATCATCCGTACCGTATCAAAGCCAAGACTTCCTTCTCGATTTGACGCTCCAACAATAGCTACACTTTTGGGAGCCATTAGTGGTTGTAATTTCATTTTTTCGCCTCCTAATCTATCCTTTTAAAATTTGAATTCCTTTATTCGTTTTAGTACTTTGCAATAAAGATTTAAAAAAGATACTTACTTATATAAGATAGTAACTCCATAATTGACACTTCATTCAACTATGGAGTTACTATTTCTGCTTAGCAAATAAATTTGCTACTTATTCATTTTTCGAGTGAATTTCAACGAATTATGCGTTCATCACCGGAATGGCCCACAATACAATTAGTAGTATAGCAAATAAGATACCCGCACTCATAAGAATCTTAGCGTATAGCTTGTCGATTTTATAATCCGAGGCAAGAAGTTCTTGCTCAGGAATAATATGCATCCTTTTTAGATAGGCTTTTTCTTCATCGGTAACCGTAGAAGTCTTACTACCTATATAAATAGCTATTAGATTTAAGTAGACTCCTATAAAGAAGGGGTGGAAGAAACCTGTAAGGCTCATGGCAGTAAATCTTGTGAGTGATTCTGCTCCTATTTGACCAACAAATCCCATAAGCATGCCCCAGAATGCGCCCTTTTCCGTAATCTTATTACTCCAAATGGAAGCAAAGGCGACAGGACCCCAGGATGCCGCAATGATGGTACTGGCAAACCAGGAAAGAATTCGAATAGCCGGTGGATTAAAGTAGGCTAAGATTAGGGCTATAATGGAAATACCCATCATAATCCATCTACTGGTCCAAAGTTGATGCTTATCATTCTTAAAGTTAAACTTAACTACGTCGTTGGTAGCACTAAATCCACTTACTGAGAGGAAAGTAGAGGCCGAAGATAGTCCCGCTGCCATAATGCCTGTTAGGACAAGTACTCCGACTATTTTGGGCATTACATTAAAGGCAGCCCAGATCATTACCTTTTCAGAAGGATCTATTGCTGGATTTATAAGATTCATTGAAATAGCCATGGTGTAAAGAAAAGTTAAGAATAAAGTCGTACAAATAGCAGCAATAACACCGGATCTAAAAGTAACATGCTCATTTTTAGCCATCAGGTTTCTACTGGCTTGCCATGGACTAACCGATACAGTGATAAGCCATACCAGTCCTATGGTAACCATATAGGACATGGCGTCAAAAATCGATCCGCCCCCTAAATTACCATGGTATCTAAGCAAATCCGTAGGGGTATTTGGACTGGCCAGGAGATTTGGAATGATGTTCAAAAATCCTCCCGCCTTAGCAAATACAAAGGGTCCTGCAATTAGGGTTGCTCCAATAAATATTAGAAACATTACAGTGTCTGTTAATATAACGCCGGCGGAACCGGAGTAAAAGGTAAAAGAAGTAAAGCAAATCCAGGATATAAGTAAACACACTAGAAGTGACATCCCTGTCAACTCTTGCATAAGTAGTGTGGTGCCTTGAAGTACTGCTAGAAGATAGGCTACCATTGAAATTATCGTTGTGATTCCGGCTAAGGATTGTATCCTTTGGCTATTGAATCGATCACCAAAGTATTGGGGCATGGTTATAACTTCCATTCTTCTAATGTATCTACCAAATAGAAGGGGCCCGAAAATGTATCCTGCCGCACACAGTGCATTGATCATAATCATAGCTGTTATAAAACCATCGTAGGTCCAACCCGTATCTCCCATAAAACCATTGGTGCTCAACATGGAAGCAAAGAGAGTTCCGGCAATCAATATAGTGGGAGCGTTTCTACCACTTACATAGTAGTCATCAACGTCTTTAACTTTGCTTCCTGCATAGCTTCCTATTATGATATACATCACAATACTGATTAAAACTCCTATTGTATAAATAGACATCTTCAGATCTCCTTAATTTGTTGTTTGCCTTTTTTGAATTTCTCTTTTTTCTTCTCTGCTTAGGTATACGTACATAAATAAACCCACAGCGAAGGTCCATCCACCTATAAAAATCGAGAATATTAGTTCTCCCATTTCTTATCTCCTTTTTTTTGGTCTCACGGGTTTTACCCCGTGAGACTATTTTACCTTAAAGCGATAATCTTTCTTTTTGAATCTCTCTGTCTTGTTTTAGTATCTTGCCCGATGCATAATCGTATTCCGATAGGGCTTCCATTATGGATACAAGGCAGTTGTCCCTTAGAGCTTCCAGTTCTCTTAAGTCTTGGCCTTGGGATTGTTCGTCGGTGCCTTCTACCATTTTATCAACCAGTTCGTCGGTAAGTTCAGGTGCCACAAGCTTGGTCCAAGGTAATTTAAGCGCTGGTCCAAACTGGTTCATAAAGTGTCTCATGCCTTTTTTACCACCGGCCAGCCAATAGGTTAGGTTGGTCCCCATAAAGGCCCATCTAAGTCCTGCACCGTAAATTATGGCATCGTCTAGTTCTTGTGTTGTTGCTACATCATCATTTACTAGGTGTAGGATTTCTCTCCACAGGGCTTCAAGGAGTCTGTCGGCAATAAATCCATCAATTTCAACTCTTACTTTAAGTGGCTTCATGCCAATCATTTGATAGAATTCCATAGCAGTATCTACGGCTTCAGCAGAGGTCTTTTCTCCCCCTACTACTTCTACTAAGGGCAATAGATAAACAGGATTAAAGGGGTGGGCTACTACCAATCTCTCAGGATTTATCATCTCGGATTGCAGCCGAGAAGGCAGAAGTCCTGAAGTACTAGAACCTATTATTGCGTTGGGCTTGGCGTATTTAGAAATTTCATTGAGCAGTGGTATTTTTATCGTTTCTACTTCAGGAGCTGATTCTTGGATATAGTCAGCGTCTTCAACGGCTTCTTTTAAGCTGGATGTAAAGGTTAATTTTCCTTTTTTCTCCGCCGGCACTCTAACTACTCTTTCCAGGGCTTTTTCTGAATTGGCGATGACTTCCCTTAACGCTTCTTCTGCACCGGGCCCAATATCTGTAGCAACAACGTCAATGCCCCTATGAAGAATTCTTGCTGCCCAGCCAGCACCGATTACACCGGTTCCGACAATAGCAACTTTTTTAATTTCGTCCTTGTTTATAAACATCTCTATGCCTCCTAAATTACTAACGTAATTTCAATTTCTTTCTTGCTTCTGCTGGAGTTAAGGCTCTGCCGCCCATTCTTTCAATGATTTCCACAGCTCTTTGTACCAGTTGTCCGTTGGTTGCAAGTACTCCTCTATCAAGATAAATATTGTCTTCCAGGCCTACTCTAACGTTTCCTCCCAATAGAACGGCTTGGGCTACCATAGGCATTTGCATTCTACCTATACCAAAGGATGCCCACATGGCATTTTTCGGCAGATGACTTCTCATGGCCATCATGGCCTCGGGAGTGGCTTCGGCTCCATAGGGAATACCTAGACACAGTTGGAACAGTGGATCATTATCGATTAGGCCTTCTTTGATTAATTCCTTAGCTTGCCAAATATGTCCTAGTTCCATTACTTCAATTTCTGGCTTTACTCCTGCGGCCTGAATTCTTCTGGCGGTTTCCTGTAGCATTTGATAAGTAGCAATATAGGCAGAGGCTGCATAGTTCATAGATCCACAATCCAAAGTACAGATTTCCGGTCGGATTTGTTCAATATGAATCACTCTTTCTGCTACGGAAATCATATCAGAACCGGGGCCACCGCAATTGGGATCCTCTTTACTGGGTACAAAGTCGGCGCCCATACCGGCAGTAATATTAAGTATAATATCCACTCCCGAAGCACGGATTAACTTTGCCGTTTCTTTGTATAACTCCGTATCTCTACTAAATTTCCCTGTCTCAGGATTTCTTACGTGAACGTGGGCAACGGCAGCACCAGCCTTGGCTGCTTCTATAGCCGCAGCAGCTATTTCCTCCGGGGTTACTGGTACTCCGGGGTGTTTGTCTTTGCTATCACCCGATCCTGTTACAGCGCAGGTAATAATTACATCATAATTCATACTATTTCCTCCTATTTGTTTTATATTTTTACATTAAAGACAGTTTGTTCAGTAATATCAGCGGTTAATGCATCTAGGGCGACTCCGACTCTATGGTATCTAAGTTTCCATTGCACTTCTTTGGATGTTTGAGGATCTCCCAGTGGATAGGGGATCGAGATGGTCGGTACTATTTTATTTGCTCCCACGGTCAGTGCGACAGGAACCAAGTTGCACATTTCTACAACAGGAATACCAGCTCTTTCAATTTCTTTTACCATCGTTGCACCGCAACGAGTACAAGTTCCTCAGGTGGCTGTTAGAATAACTCCATCGACCTTGTCTTCCTTAAGTTTTTCTACGATTTCTTTGCCCATTCTTGCTGCTTCTGCTTGGGTAGTTCCCGTTCCGACGGTGCTGTAAAAATAGTTGTGAAGAGCTCCAATTTTGCCTTCTTTTAAGAATTCTTTCATAACATCCAGAGGCATTACTACATTGGGATCGGCATCCGCTGCCGCTGGGTCAAATCCTGCGTGGATGGTTTTAAATACTCCGGCCTCCAGTCGATCCATTTGTGAAATATCATATCTGCCCCATCTTGTGGCCGAGGCCGATTGAATTCTATCGGGGTTATCTACTGGCACGATTCCGCCGGTGGTGACTAGGGCAATCTTGGCCGTGGAAAGATCTTTTATCGGTGGAGCAATTGCTACTAGATCTTGTTTGGGTATGGGAAGTTCCGAGGTAAATTCTTCTCCTGCTAATTTTTTAATCAGCATGGAAACTCCCCTTTGTGCTGCCGTTTCTCCACTTTCTAACCAGACTTGTGCTCTCACTCCTCTTTCAAAGAAACCTTCTTCTTCGGCTGAAAGGGTTTTTTCTCCCTTTAGAAGCTTGTTGGCATAGTTGGCCAGTACCTTTACATCGCCTCTTAACTTGGCAGCGGATTTACCGCCTTTAAAGATAATTACATCCTTTTTAAACATCTCTGCGCCGGGATTTTCTTCGTTCATCGATGTAAGGGCAGGGACACCAAATTTTTCCTGTACCGCCTTACAGATGGTCCCGCAGGCAAAGCCGTATCTACCAGCCTGAAAGGCAGGTCCAGCGATGAATATATCAAAGTCTTTATCTTCTAAAAATCCCAAAATTCTCTCAACTGCCTCTTGGGTGTTTGAACCCATAAAGTTATCTCCACAAATTATGGTATGGGTAACCTCTGCATCCAGTACTGCGCTGAGTGCTAAGGAGGGGCCTAGAAGGCCTTCTCTTATTTCAGGCTCGTAGGCAGCCATTTCCTCTCCGCCGATTCCTGCAAAAAACTGATTTATATAATGTATTGCTTTTTTCATAGTTTCACCCCACTAAAATTCTTTCATTGTCTTAGTGGACCATCCTGCGATCATATCTCCACAGAACATAGCATTGTTTTCCATAATGATGGAGCCGTCTTCCTTTACAGAAGAGCCCAAAATCTCATCATAGGGCCAACCACCAGAAAGTCCATCTCTAGCCAGTGCCTCTAACTCGCCGATTACTTTATCCGCCGGTGGCAATTGAATGATCTCAGAAACATTCCCCGTGGAAACCAATGCGTTGGCCTTAATGTCCAGTGTAACCAGGGGCTGGGACGCGCCGTCTCTACCGGTACATTCATTGCTTATGCCAACGGTTTTTACTCCAACGTCTTCTAGTGCCGCTAGGCAAAGGATATAATCTGTATCGGGATTTCCGTAGCCTTCTTCTGTAACAATGGCACCGTCGGCTCCCAAGGATTTGGCCATCTGTGCAACGAATATCGAGGATCTTATTTTTTGTTCCAGGGTTACATTTAAGTTGGACATAATGACTCCTAGGAAGTTTAAGGACTTTCCGTGCTCTTTATAGAGCTCTCTTATGGTTGGAAAGTTTTGAAAATCATAGGTAGACCATTTCGAGGAGGCCGGCATAAAACTACCGGATATCAGTGCTCCGTCCAGTACCTCATTGGGATTCATAAAACTGGGAACGTATTTGTTCATATCCCAACCATAGACCCGGTCATTGTATCCTAGTTCTTCCATCTGAGACTGAGGTTGCATTACTAGCACCACCGAGGGAAGCTTATTTACATCTTCATTTCTCTTGGTAATGGGATCCAGCTCGAAAACTTCGATTTCTTCCGGCTCTAAATCTTTAACGCTTTGACCTAGGTATTCTGCCAATCGATGGGATGCCATTCGTATGGCTGTATTCTTTTTTTGCTGTTCGTATCGTTCTTCCACTTCATCGGTATCGGCTACAATGCACACATTAATAAGTTGCGAGTAAAGGGTATACTTGGCCCCCTCACCGCCCATATCGATGAGTCCATCACCAAAGCTGCCCCAGTGCATGCCTACACCCAGCACGCTTATCCCTTTTAGGGCATGAAGCCTACCCTGGCCGGCCATGGAAAGGTCTCCCGTTACCCCTGGAAAAACCGCTCTCCCATCGGGTCTGATTCTGGGTTCTACGGCCTCCTTAACCGGTACTATTCTGGTGTTTTCTCCTGGCTTTGCAATAACTAAATCGACTTCGGTGATATGTTCGTCTTCTTTGATAAAGTTTATGGCTTCTTCTTTGTTAATGGTAAGAACTCCACCATGAAACATGGTTTTATCGCCAAAGAGAACATCTTTGACGCTAAAATTGCCTAGCTCTAATCTCATAGGACCCCTCCCTTCGCTTTTATATCAATTTGATGGTTAATCGCGATTATCCCTGTTAATTCAAATACTATCATAATCACGATTGTTGTCAATAGATATTGTTTCGATAATTAATGATTTAATGTGTTTTTCTTCGCTATATTGTAACTATAAATTCATTCTTGCCTTTACCTCACATGATTGACCTCGTTCTAAGCATTGATTAATTAGCGAATTTTAGATATATGCGCTTTTCGGTTTTTTTAGTTCATCTAATTGCTCCTAGAGGGTTTTATCACAAAAGACGGTGCAAAAGTTAAAGCTGGGATCATAATTATATTTATATATTGTAATTTTAATAAGAAAATCACTTGGCTACTGGCTCTTTCTGGCATTACTAGCTGCTTTTATTTTCAGCCCTCAGATTGGGAAAACTGTACTTTTTCCATACTTTTATAAAGATCCTTAGCTTTTAGAAAACCCAGGGCCATCACTACAAATAAAAAAGCGATATGACCAAAGTCATATCGCTTACTCAGCTATTTTATATCTAAATCAGTGTTTTTTAGGCCCTTACTGCTTGGGCGCCAAGGTCAAAGGCTTTCTCATTAATGTCCATAAGATGGGCCTTGCTTGGACCTAGTCGTTCGGCAAGGGCTCCCATAATGCTTTCTTTTTTAACGCAGCCTGTAAGTTCCACCAAGGCTCCTAGCATAACGATGTTGGCTACTCGGCTATTTCCCAGTTCTGCCGCAATCTCATTGCTGGCAACATAGTAGGCCCTCACATCTTCTCTAGCGGGTTTTGAGCTAATAAGAGAGGAGTTGATAAGACAAATGCCCTGGGGAACTAGATCCTCTTCAAATTTAATTAGCGAGGGCTGATTCATAACCACAATGGAGGTGGCATTATGGGAAACAATAGGAGAGCCTACGGGTTTCTCATCCACCATAACAGCGCAGTTGGCCGTACCACCGCGCATCTCCGGTCCATAGGAAGGAAGCCAAGAAACATTTTTTCCTTCATTCATCCCTGCTGCAGTTAGTAATTGACCCATAAGC
>JAAYGQ010000037.1 GCA_012727635.1 Tissierellia bacterium
AAGCTCAAAATCATAGAGATTTATTTTTTTTAGAGCCTCAGCATTATAGCGGCAAGGAGTGCCTAAAAGACAGGCGCTAATAAGAAGTTTCATACTTTATTCCTTTCCCTCTTAGTATAATGTAAAGCCGCAAAAAACGCCACGAGCAAAGCACAGGTAAATTTTTAGATTATACTGAAAATAAGTGACACAAGGATTTCACAATAATCTTATTGACAACGATTCTCATTTAAGTTAAACTTGAATTACTACATAAAATAGAGGTTTATAATGAATAATGAAAATAGATGTCGTAAAAACAGAAAACGAAACTGTAAAGTTTGCCCTTACAAAACCCTGGCTGATCTTCCCCTGGGGGGCCAGGGTGTGGTAGAAAAGCTACTGGGCCATGGTCCCGTCAGAAGACGGATTATGGATATGGGAATTACCAAGGGAGTGAATGTTAAGTTTGTTAAAGCGGCTCCTCTAGGAGATCCCATTGAACTCCTTGTGCGTGGTTACAAACTTTCCCTACGCCTTGAGGACGCTAGAAAAATCCGAGTTGAATGATGAACAAAATCCTTGCCCTTATCGGAAACCCAAATTCAGGAAAAACTACAGTATTTAATGATCTTACCGGCAGCAGCCAATATGTTGGAAACTGGCCCGGAGTAACCATAGAGAAAAAAACCGGTCGACTTCTTCAGAATAAAGGGGTCGACCTTGTTGACTTACCTGGGATTTATTCTCTGTCACCCTACTCTTTAGAAGAAGTGATCACGCGCAACTATCTTCTGGAAGAATCTCCCGACGCCCTTATTAATGTGGTAGATAGCACCAATCTTGAGCGCAATTTATACCTCACTACCCAGGTCATGGAGATGGGGATTCCTACTGTCATTGCACTAAATATGACGGACCTTACAAAAAAATATGGCTATCATATTGATAGCAAAAAGCTTTCCAAGGCCTTTGGAATTCCCGTGGTGGAAACTTCAGCCCTAAAGGGTACCGGCCTGGGCCAGCTAGTTAAAACAGCAGTCGAACTGGCCTCCACCGGTGAGAACACGATAAAACCCATTGTCTTTCGAGTTGAAATTGAAAAAGCTTTAAAGGAAATTCAAAACCTTTTTCCCAAAGAAACCCATCAGCGCTATCGCAGTATTAAGTTATTTGAGCGCGATGAGAAGTATATTGAAGCATTGGGACAAGACACAAAGGAAAAACTCGAAGAAATTCTTCTACCCATAGAGAAGCAATTTGACGATAGCACTGACGCCCTTATTATTGCCGATCGCTACGACGAAATTCAAAGACGCCTACTAGGAGTTCATCGCAAGGAAGAAAAGGGGCAGACCCCCACCGAGCGCATCGATGCCGTGGTTACAAATAAGTACCTAGCCCTGCCCATCTTCTTTGGCATTATGTATGCAATTTACTATATTGCCATGACCACCGTGGGTGGATGGACCGTTGAGTACATCGAGATTCTCATTTCCTATCTAAGTGGAAGTGCCGAGCTTCTCCTTGCAAATCTAGGTGCCTCCCAGTGGGCTCAATCCCTGGTGGGCCAAGGCATCATCGGCAGTGTAGGAGCGATCTTTGCCTTTGTACCCCAGCTGATGATTCTTTTCTTTTTCCTGTCTATTCTTGAGGATACAGGCTATATGTCTCGCATTGCCTTTATTATGGACCGCCTTTTTAGGCGTTTTGGTCTTTCAGGCAAAAGCTTTATTCCCATGCTTATCGGTACGGGTTGCAGTGTGCCAGGAATCATGGCGGCTCGCACCATCGAAAATCCCAGGGACAGAAGGATGACCATTCTTCTTACTCCTATGATTCCCTGTGGGGCAAAACTTCCTATTTTTGCTATGTTTATTGCTCTGATCTTTGGGGGCAATGCCTGGCTTGGCCCTATGATTTATCTTCTTAGCATTGCAACAGTATTTGTTTCCGGCATGATTTTAAAAAGACTGCGACGTTTTCAGGGTACACCATCACCCTTTGTCATGGAGCTTCCTCCCTATAAAGTACCTGGCCTTAGAAATGTTTTTATCAGTATGTGGGATAAGGCCCTGGGCTTTGTAAAAAAAGCAGGAAGCATAATCTTTGTCTCCTCCATTGTCCTATGGGCCCTACAACACTTTAATTGGAATTTAACCTATCTGCCCACTCAAATCGATAAGTCTATCCTTGCAGACATTGGTCATCTGCTTCGCTACTTCTTTATACCCCTGGGTTTTGGCGATTCCTGGGCGCCGGCGGTTGCCAGTATAAGTGGCCTTATTGCCAAGGAAGTTGTAGTAACAACCTTTGCCAGCGTGGGTAGCATTGTCCCCATAAGCTTTAGTAAGGTATCGGCCTTTAGTTTCATCCTCTTTACGATGTTTGCAGCACCTTGCTTTGCTGCCATCGGTGCCATGCGTAGAGAGTTTGGCAATGCCTCGGATACTTGGTTTGCCCTATTTTTCCAAACCGGTCTTGCCTACGTCTCCGCCGCCACCTTTAATATTATCGGGTCGTTTTTACTCAAAGGAACTAGCTGGGTTGAGCCTGTTCTACTGGATTACAGAAGGGCCCAGGCCATCTCAGAAACCGATATACTAGGCACCGCAGGGATGCTCTATACATTTGGTGGGCTTATCCTTTTTGCCTTTATCCTCACCTATTATTCTAAGCTGCGCACGAAACTTCGCTCTACCGGAGGTGATCAATGAGTTCCGTGGATTTTGTTGTTCTTTTAGTGACTCTTATTCTGATATCGCTGGTTGTTCGAAACCTTCGAAAAGGAAAGAGCAGTTGCGCCAACTGTCCCAACTATAAAGCTCCTGAAAAAGTACAAATTAATTTACAGAAAAAAGAGCCTCCTACAAAAAAGTAGGGCTCTTTTTTTATGCTATAGTAGAAACAGGAGGTGCAGTGATGCTAATACTTTCAAGAGAAGAAATGCAGGCCGCCGATAGAAGAATGATTGAGGAAATTGGAGTTCCTGGTATCGTCCTTATGGAGCATGCGGCACTAAAACTGCAGGAACATACCCGAGAAAATGCACTCATACTCTGCGGCAGTGGTAATAATGGCGGCGATGGACTGGCCTTGGCCCGTCTACTGCATTTGGATAACAAAAAACCCCTAGTCCTTCTTATGGCAAGTAGAGAGTTAAAGGGCGACGCCCTAATCAATTTAAAGGCTGCAATAAACCTAGGTGTGAACATAAGGATCTTTTATGAGGATTTTAGCTATATTACCGAGGCTATCAAAAATGCCTCCATGGTAGTGGATTGCCTTTTTGGCACGGGCCTTACCAGAAATATCAAAGCTCCCTACTCTAGAGCCATAGAACGCATTAATAAAAGTGGCCTATACATTCTCAGTGCCGACCTCCCCTCGGGAATCGATGCCAATACGGGAGAAGTTTTGGGAATTGCCATTAAAGCGAGCAAAACCATTAGCTTTCATGCCATGAAAAAAGGGATGACAGAGCATCCCAATGTTTTTGTTGTAGATATTGGAATTGAAGGCTACCAGGACTAATTAGCCCTGATTGACAAGTTCCACGGCTTCTTTGCCGCTCATATGATCGATGCGTACTTCTACCATCTGAAGATTGTTCATTTCTCTTTGAATCACTTCATCTCGGCGTTGGGTTTCCAGGGGAGAGAAACGATCACTAAGTAGAGTAATGGTCTTTATAATTTCTTCTTTATCTTCTAGAAGCCTAGCCTCACCAAAAACAATGACGCTTCTATAATAGGTTGTGAACTCTTGCGGAACAATGGTATCTGCATCAATCACGCAAAAGGAAAGCTTAGGATGCTTTTTCAGTAGGTCTATTTTATGGCCCTGTTTGGCGCAGTGAAAGTATATTTTATCATCATAATAAATATAGCTCATGGGTAAGGCATAGGGATATTCTTCGCCACAAAGAGCAAAGACTCCAGCGGTGCCTCTTTCTAAAATTTCAATACATTTTTCCTTGGAAATTTCTTGTTTTCTTTTTCGTATTGGTTTAAACATTTTTTCTTCCTTTTTCTCTTAGTGTAATGGTCTTACGATCATAATCAATAAGACCTTCCTCTCGCATTTTGCTCAGCTCCCTGGATAAGGAGGGGCGTTGTACCCCCAAACGCTCGGCCCACTCTTTTTTTGTAAAGGGTAGGGCTATTTTAAAGCTCTCTTGAAGTTTACTTTCAACTAGCAAAAATTCCAGTATCGCTTGACGAATACTCTTTAGGGCAATGGCGCTGATTTTACCGCTAAGAATTAGGGCTCTATCGGAGATTTCCTTTAAATAGCTTTCCAAAAAAACCGGGCTTTTCATGCACAGTTTAAGAAGGGTCGGTGCATCTAGGCATAGAAGTTCTACATCACTTTTGGCAAAAACCATCATGGGGTAAATCGGATGGGAAGAGAAGACCAGATTGCTTCCTAGCATCTCTCCTCTTTCAAAATTTGAGATGGTCATAATGCTGCCAGATTCCTGGAGAAGTTGAACCGTAACTTCGCCCTTGAGGACATATTCTGCACAACTACAGCTTTCTCCCTTTAAATGGATCAGTGAAGTAGCGGGATGCTTTTTCACACTGCAGCCTGGCTCTAGCAGTAGTTCTTCCAGTACTTCTTTATCCATGCCATGGAAAATAGGAAATCTCTGAACTTTTCGTAGAAGATCCGTCATTTTTTTTCTCCTAGCGTAACTCTGGTTACATACTTAGCTATCCTTTTTATTATAATATGAAGTATATCATATGAAAAGAGGTTCTTAATGGAAACACGATACTTATTCACCCAGTCGAAAGATAAACTTATAGAAAAAATTATCGACGCCGACGAAGTGATGATCAATCACATGATTTTTAATCAGTTTGAAGCCTTTCCTACCCATGCCTCGAATTCCAATGTCTATATGTTGGTGATTAGAGGTACCCTTAGCCTACAGTTAGGAGAAGAGCCTGAGAAAAAGCATCTCTCAGGGAGCCTAGTTTCAATCCCCTATAATGTAACTATGAATGTTTCAAATCAGGACGCCGAGCAACTGGAGTTCTTCGTTATCAAAGCTCCCCATCCTAGAAAATACAAAGAGGTTTAAATGGATATATTTACACTGATACTTTGGGTCATAACCCTCATATGGTTTTTCTATTCTATTTTTAAGGATAGGAAGAAAACACTGAATTCTGTAAAAATGAGCTCAGGAATGATGAAAAATATTGCCGGTGATATCCTGGCGGTGCTTCTTATGATTGGTCTTCTTCTTACAATCATTCCACCGGAGAGCCTAGAAGCATTCCTTGTTAAAAACAATACCTTTATGGCCACAATCTTTTTTGCTTTCTTGGGAAGCATTACTCTAATCCCTGCTTTTGTAGCCTTTCCCCTGGCGGGCTCCCTTGCCAAGGCTGGAGCGGGGATTATGCCCATTGTAGCCTTTATTACGACCCTTACCATGGTGGGCATTGTGACCTTCCCTCTAGAAAAAAAAGAATTCGGTATGAAGTTTGTTCTAATTAGAAATGGTCTTAGCTTTGCCTTTGCCATTTTCATAGCCGTTGTGATGGGAGTTTTACTATGAAAAAGATCCTTGACTATGCAAGAAAAAATCTCTTTTTAAGTTTTGTTATTCTGGTCTATGCCCTGCTGCTTATCTTTAAAACACCTCTAGCTCTAGGTGCCATTAAAAATAGTGGCTATTACTTTAAAGAGATGCTCTTTATTATGCCGGTTATCCTATTGCTTACGGCCCTTCTTAATGCCTGGGTACCCAAAGAAACTATCCAAAAACATCTTGGCAGTGGATCTGGCTTTAAGGGCAGCGTCTTCTCTTTTATCCTGGGAAGTATTTCTGCCGGCCCTATCTATGCGGCCTTTCCCGTAGCTATTACTCTCCTTAAAAAAGGAGCTTCCGTCACCAATGTAGTGGTTCTTCTAAGTTCCTGGGCTGTGGTAAAAATTCCAATGCTAGCCAATGAAGCAAAATTCCTAGGTCCCAAATTTATGCTTATGCGCTGGGTTCTAACTACCATAGCCATCTTTCTCACCGGAGCCATCTGCTCAAAATTTGTTTCCCGGGAAGAAATCCTCGAACTCCACCCCGAGGAAGATTCTCTTGAACAACTGAGCCTTGACTCTGAATTCTGTATCGGTTGCGGTGTTTGCGTTAAACTTGACCCTGCACACTTTGCCATGCTGGGTAAAAAGGCAGAGGTCATCAGTTTGAAAAACCTTCAAACACCCGAGTTGATAAAAGCTGTCCAGAGCTGCCCGGTGCAGATTATACATTTAGAGACGAGTAGCCCTAGGTTAAAGGCGAAAACTGCCCCTGCACGGTCGTAAATGGAAAATTAGATACAAGAAATAAAGCAGACAAAACTTTTAAATGTATTGTAGAAGGACCGGCCCAGAGCCGGTCTTTTATTATAAAAAAACCAGGTAGACCCCCCTTTTCGGCTTCCCTTAAATGTACTGATCATAAAATCTAAAGCTATGCATATGCTTCACAAGCATAATCCAGGGTATATATAATACTAAGTCATACTACTGTTAAAAAATCAGGAGGTAATTTATGTTTAATAAAGACGTATTAGAAGGCAAATGGAAACAAGTCGAAGGGTTGATTAAGCAGAAGTGGGGAAAACTCACCGATGATGATCTTTTAGAAGTCAAGGGCAATATGACTTTGCTCAATGGTAAAATCCAAGAGCGCTACGGTATGAAAAAAGAAGAAGTTGAAAAGCAAGTAAAAGAAATGATGGATAAGCTCGATTAGAGACCAGCCCATAGAGAAAAAAAGCCTAGGTATCAAAAAGATACCTAGGCTTTTTTTGATTGCACTCAGAATAATAAATCAATCCAAAAATCTCTAATGCTCAAAGTCCTTCTGGAACTTTTTTACTAGGGGTAGAGCTCCTAAGATTCGGTTGAGGGCAATGGCCCCAACAACGCCGACGATGTACTGGCTGAGGTTACCCAGGATGCTTTGAACCGGCGCAATCCAGTTACCATAGATTATAGCTTCTGCCACATAATAGCCACCAATAAGTATGGGAAGTGAAACCAAAAGGGCAATAATATTTCTTTTAAAATCTCTACCATAGCTCATAGCACTGTGGCTTACGGTGCCAATGAGCCAGCCCATAGCCAGGCGTATGGCCAAAGTAAAGGGTGCCCAGATGGCATAGGGAGAAAGCAGATCAAAAAGAGCCATACCTACTCCTCCGGCTATGGCCCCTATACTAGGGCCAAAAAGAAGAGCAATACACATAAAGGCTACATCCCCCACATGAATTAACCCCCCTTGACTAAAGGGCATTGGAATTTGAACTAGATAGGTAGCCACAAATACAATGGCAATAAGCAAAGCAATAACAGTCAATTCCTTGGTTGAATATTTTTTCATAAAAGTTCCTTTCTTCTACCCAGCGGAATCTGGGAAAGAATCACGGCTAAAAATATAATGATGGAGCCTAGTGCTTCTCTTGAACTGAGCATTTCATTTAAAAATAGATATCCGGCGGCCACGGCAAAGACCGACTCAAGGCTCATAATCAGTGAGGCCAGAGTGGGTTCGCTATGACGCTGACCATACATCTGCAGGGTATAAGCAATACTACCGGAAAAAATTCCCGTATAGAGGATAGCCACTAAAGCACCCCGAAGCCCAACCAGGCTAATTTTCTCAAAAATTAGAGCCAGTATCAAGGATAAAACCGAAGCAACAACCATTTGTACCATGGACAGTAATAATGGTTCCATAGTGGCCACTCCTTTGTCCACCACCAAGATATGTCCAGCCCAGAAAAAGACCCCAATAAAGATAATGAAGTCACCTAGCTCGATACTAAAACCGCCGCGGATGCTAAGAAGATAAAATCCCGCCGTTGCGATAAGCACACACAACCAGGACTGAAGGGATACATGTTGTTTTAAAAATATTCCACCAAGAAGAGGTACCACTACAATATAAAGGGCCGTTATAAAACCAGCCTTTCCAGCGGAACTATAAACAAGCCCGGTTTGCTGCAGGCTTGTACCGCAAAAAAGAAATAACCCACAGAGGACTCCCCAGCGAATGCTGGGATCCTTTGTGATGGCTATTTTTTTATTTCTTTTAGGATAGGCAAAGGGAAAAAGACAAAGGGCCGAAAGAGCATAGCGAAAAGCTCCAAAAGTAAAAGGGCCAACATGCTCCATGCTCGAACGCTGAAAAACAAAGGCAAGGCCCCAAATAAGGGCCGCACCAAGTAAAAATATGGTACCCATTGCTGATTTTTTCTTCAATTTCTTTTCCCTCCTGTAGTACAGTCCCTATTAATATGACATATATTCTGGCAAATTACAAGATAATATGCCTTATTTTGCCCCTTTAAGGCTATAGCAAACCTTCTTTCATCCAGCGATAATTGCTTCCCGCCACTTCATTAAAGCCGGCTTCTGCTCTATGGCCGATGCTCTCGGGGACCCCCTTTAGTTCCTCGAAAAGTTCTTCCAACTCGTCTTTAATAAAGGAGCCTTCCCTAAGAATAATATCTCCGCCAACCATGGAAAAATCAACTTCGTCACCCCGGGCGCTGTAAACAAGATTGGGCACAAGGTTTCGCATAGGATGGGTGAATACAGGACTCATAGAAGGGCGCCTCAGATCAATGGCGATGATATCGGCTTGCTTTCCTACTTCAAGACTGCCGACGCTCTCATCCACACCGCAGGCCCTTGCTCCCTCGATGGTGGCCATTCGAAGGACTTTCCATGCTGGCATAGCCTCGGGATCTTGTCTTTTTATCTTTGTAAATAATGCAGCGCAGTACATTTCTTTGATTAGGTTGTGGCTGTTATTGCCAGGAGCTTGGTCAGAACCCAAGGCCACCATACCACCTTCTTTTTGGAATACATCGGCCGAGGGAACCAGTCCATCGATGATTCCAATGGAGGCAGGACAGAAAATCATATTGGCGCCGCTTTGCGCAACAATCTTTACCTCATCATCAAGACAATCGGTAAGATGAACGGCCAAAAGGCTCTTGTCGAGATAGCCCAGTTCTTTTAGGAAGGCCACGGGTCTTTTCCCGTAGCGCTTTTGAATTTGATAGGTTTCCCTATCGCCTTGCTGAACATGCATATGTATTTTTGTGTGTTTTTCCTTGGCCAGCCTCTGCAGGCGAAGTAGGAGTTCTGCCGAGAGAAAATCCGCACCCTGAGGACCAAAAAAGATACGCATCTTGTCTTTACCATTCCATTTCTCAAAAAGAGCTAGATTACGCTGGAGGCTTTCTTCTCCCATTTTCTGATCGAATTCATAGATTTCCCCCGGGGCATATACCCTATGTAGTGCCTCCCGCACCGTTGCTGTAATCTGGCCCCGTAGGCCCATTTTTTTTAGAAATCCACAAACTTCATCCATATTGGTTTCATAGTCGCCAAAGCTGGTTGTTCCGGCCCTGGCTGCCTCTAGAATAGCCAGCTTACTTCCAAGAAGTTCCTCCTCTTGACTAACTACCTGGGCAAAGGGTCCCAATCCGTGCATCATCCAGTGGGATGTATCCTGGGCAAGACCCCGGAGAATGTTCATGCCGGTGTGCATATGGGCATCGATAAAACCAGGCAAAACAAGATGGTGGGTAAGATCAATGATTTCTTCTGCCTTATTCTCTTGGCTGCTGGGAATGATCTTTATGATTTTTCCTCCATCGATAAAAATGTCTACCTTTTCTAAGTAGCCTAAGCCATCGTCCTCCAAAGTGTATGCGTGTGCACAACGTAAAATTCTATCCATAGCCACCTCCTTTTCCTAATAGTATCACGGTAAATTTTTTTATGAAAGAGCCTTTGATTTTATTTTTTTATTTTTTCCTTCATGCTATAATGAACTAGATAAAAACATGGATTTAAGGAGGAAAATTTGAATTTTTACGATGAAGTAGAGGATATAACCAAAAAACTTGTTTCTATCTCCAGTGTGAATAAAGCTCCCGGAGAAGAAACCGCCGTCGCTGAATATATTTATGATTTCTACGGCAACTTACCCTATTTCAAAGAACATCCCCAGCGCCGCATCTTGCAAAAAACAGAGGATGATTTTCTTGAGCGCCACAACGCTCTGAGTTTTGTAAAGGGTACAAAAGATGGGGGAAGCCCAAGAACAGTAATCCTACTAGGCCATATTGACACCGTAGGGGTGGAAGATTTTGGGGATTATTCTTCCTACGCCACCAAAGCCGATAAACTTCCAGAGATTTTGAAAAAGCATTTTGATCTTTCCGAGGAAGTTCTTCAAGACATCGATTCACAGCGCTACCTCTTTGGTCGAGGAGCCCTGGATATGAAGGCCGGTGTGGCAGGACATATGGCTATCATTAAATACTTTAGTGAAAATCCCCATTTACTTAAGGGCAATCTCATCGCCCTACACGAATGCGATGAGGAAGACAATTCCAAGGGTGTCATTACCGGCCTTGATCTCCTCGTGGAATTAAGAGAGCAAGAGGGCTTTGAATACATTGCTTGTATCAATGCTGATTACTCCACCAATCACTCTCCTGGGGATACCAGCTGCTATATCTATTATGGCAGTATAGGAAAACTTCTACCCTGTTGCTCTGTGTTTGGCAAAGAGGCCCATGTGGGCCAGCCCTTTGCTGCCTTTGATCCGAATTTTCTAAGCGCTGTGATTACAAAGAACATCTCCCTTAATCCAAGACTTTGTGATCTTGCCCAGGGAGAGCTGACGGTACCTCCTATTTCTCTTAAGCAAAGCGACTTAAAACCCGAATATACCGTACAAACGGCACTACACGCCCTAAGCTACTACAATATCTTCAGCCACGGCAAAAGCCCTCTGGAGGTCCTAGGCAGTGTGAAGGAAATTGTAGATGAAAGTTATGATGAGGCCCTTGAGCTCCTGTCTTCTCGCTACAAGGAGTACTGCGCCTTAGCAAACATAGAGCATACACCTCTGCCTTGGAAAAAAGCCCTCTATACCTGGGAAGAACTCTATAGTGAAGTAAAGGCTTACAATCCAAATTTTGATGAGGAACTCAACCGCTTTAAAAATAAACTCCATAGTGAAAATCCTGCCATGGACCTTAGGCTCTACAGCCACGAAGTTGTACGATTTACATGGAGTCGGCGCAAGGTAAACTCTCCGGGCGTTGTTCTCTACTTTGCTTCGGTTTACAGCGCCCGTATTGAAATGACAGGAAGAACTGAGAAGGAAAGAGATCTTCTTAGCGCCGTAGAAAAATCCATCGATAAGGTTCGCCCCACTGCCGATAGAGAGCTTAAAACCAGGTATTTCTACCCCTATATCTCCGACTCCAGTTTTATGGCTATATGCGATGGCCCCGAAGCCATTGACGGTCTTGGTAGAAACATGCCTTCCTGGGGTAAAAAGTACACCCACCCCACGGATAAAATCCTTCAAATCAATGTCCCCGTAGTCAATATTGGCTCCTTTGGTAAAGACGGCCATATGCTCACCGAGCGGGTAGACAAAAAACAAACCTTTGACAATGTTCCGGCCATTACAACGGGCACAATCCTTGCACTACTAGACTAAAAGAAGCCCCTAGGGGCTTCTTTTGTTAGGCTTTTCTCCATGCAAAGATGAAAATATCTACTCGAAATCCCTCTGGATCCCTTCAAGATCTAATATTTTAGCATCAATAAAAGAGGATATTTAAATAGTCTTTATGATAAAATTTTTTTAGGTGACATCATTGCTCAAATAAGATTTCAAATACCTTCGCCCTTACTGTTTTAATGAAAAAATATGGCGTTGAGGATGTTTATTTTTATGAACACAAGCTAGAAGTTGATTTTTATATCCCAAAAGTTTCTCTCTTAGTTCAATCTAGTTACTTATTATCAAATATTCAAACTAGAGAAAGAGAAATAGAGCATGAATAAAAGGATCAAAATATAAAGATATCGATAAAATGATGACCATCACCTATAATGAAGAGCAAACAATCTATGGTGGTGGCCTAGAGATAGAAGCTATGGCGGCTTGGAAATGGATTCTTCAAAATAACAATAAAACCTAAGAATGTAGAACTGTTTTCCATAGTTCTGCGATAACTTCTTTCTTAAAAACTGTCAGTGCTGGCAGAATATGTAAAGGACTAGACGAAAAGAAGCCCCTTAGGGCTTCTTTTCATTAAACGCCTTTTCTTGCTATGACTTCAAAAAAAGCCAGCCCATCGGCAATGACTTCATCTTTGAATTCAAAGCCTACGTTATGAAGAGGCGGTGAATCAATTCCTAGACCCAGCTCAAAGTAGCAAGAAGGGACATATTTTGCCAGGTGGCCAAAGTCCTCGCTTCCTCGGTGGGGATAGTGCTTTTCTATAAAGGGCAGGTTCTCTTTTTCCCAAAGAGCTTTAACTCTTCCTACAAGATCTCTATTGTTTCGAGTTTCAGGAAAAATATCCAGATAGGTAAAGCTAAACTCCAGGCCTTGTTTTTCTGCTCCTTCTTTTATAAAGTTTTCGACTTTCTCTTGCAAAAGCGTCATTTCCTTTTCATTATAAGCCCTCAGGGTAAGGCCCATATCTGCTGTGGAGGGGGAAACACCAAAGGCCAATTCACCAAGTCTTTGGTAGACAATGGTGGCCATAATCATGTTATTGTAATTCTCCCCTTGCCAAGTCATTGGAACAAAGCCATCAAAATCACAAAGAGGTCTTAAAAACAGTGCCAGCTCTGCCATAAGATAAGCAGGGTTAATTCCCTTTTCCGGTGTAGATGCATGGCTTTGTATGCCTTTAAGATGAATGAGCATCCCCTCGGAAGCGCAGCAGACTACTTCTTCGTGAATCCCAGCGGTTCCCAGTGGCATTCCCACATGCCCATGAAGAGCAAAGGCGTAGTCAATTTTTTTCTCTTTGAAGATTTCTGTGCACTCTATGGCTCCGGCAGCATTTTCTTCGGCATGCTGAAATAAATAGACTATATTTCTTCCTAATTTTTCCTTATCCAGTTTTATGGCAAGTCCCGCTAAAATGGCTGTATGACCATCATGGCCACAGCCATGATAGCACTGACCATCCTCACTTAAAATAGCATCAAAGTCCGCGCGAAATAGGTACGTCTCATCGGCTCCTTCATTGTGGAAGCCGTAGAGCCACCGGCCCTTGTCTACAATCTCAAGATTCTGCGTGTTCTCTTCAAGAAATTCCTTGATGAGCTTTCGGGTAACCACTTCTTTTTCACTGGCCTCGGGGTTGGCGTGCAGTAATTTTCGAAAAGCCGTGATTTTCTCTAAATAATCCATCACCTTCGTCCTCCTTTTCACTATGATTTCCTCAAGGATATCATATTTATAGTATACTAGTTATTAGTATAAGGAGGTAAAATGAATTACGCAAAAGATCTAATTAATTTTATTGACCACTCTCCAACGATGTTTCAAGCTACGGCGCAATTAAAAAAACGTCTTGATGAAGCTGGCTTTGAAGAACTCAGTATGACGCAAATCTGGTCACTGAACCAAAAGGAAGGTTACTACGTGAGTTTTAACGACTCTTCGCTCATTGCCTTTAGGATAGGGACCAAAGACTGCTCAGGATTTCATTTGATTGGCGCTCATACCGACTCTCCTCTTTTAAAAATCAAACCCTCTCCTATGATAACTTCCCAGGGCTATACCAAACTTAATGTAGAAATCTATGGAGGGCCCTTGCTTGATACTTGGTTCGACCGTCCCCTTTCTCTAGCGGGAAGGGTAATTCTCGATGAAAAGACCCTGCTATCCCTACCTGTGGACCTAAAAAGAGAACTACTTATTATCCCCAGTCTTGCCATCCATCTTTCAAAGGATGAAAAAGGAGATTTGAATCCACAAAAAGAACTTCTTCCTCTTTTTTCCGGAAAAGAGTTGGAGGAAGAAAGCCTTCTTCAGCTTCTGGCCGAGGAGCTTGGCATTGGAAAAGAAATGATTCTTGACTATGAACTCTACTGCTATCCCACAGAAAAGGGCTGCTTTATCGGAGAAAAAAATGAGTTTATCTCCATCGGAAGATTGGATAATTTGGGGATGTGCCACGCCGGACTCCAAGCCCTCATCGAAGCTTCTCCATCAAATAGAACCCAGGTTCTTGCCTGTTTTGACAATGAAGAAGTTGGTAGCCTCAGTGCCCAGGGCGCTGGAAGTGGCCTTCTTCGCAACGTTCTTCATAAAATAAGCCTCAGTAGAAATCTGAAGGAGGAAGAGCATCTGTGTAGAATTTATGATTCCTTTATGATGAGCTGTGATCAGGCCCATGGAGTTCATCCCAATTACGAAGAAAAGGCCGACCCCACCAATCGGCCCAAACTCGGTGGTGGACCGGTAATAAAAATCTCAGCGAGAAAGGCCTATACCAGCGACGCCCTAGGAATCGCCCTATGTAAAAAACTCTGTAAGGAGAACAACATTCCCTATCAAACCTTTGCCAATCCATCAGATATGCGAGGTGGTAGCACCATTGGACCCATCAGCGAAGGCCAGACCTCTATAAAGGGAATGGATCTGGGGATTGCCCTTTTGGGCATGCACTCCGTCAGAGAGTTACAGGCCGCCGAAGATCAGGGGCACTTTATCTCCCTACTGCGCGCCTTCTTAGAGCATTAAAAAAAGAGGTCACCCTCTTAGCTTAGATCCATAGTTTCTTCTTCCAATACCAAATGATCGGTCTCTGCGTAAAAAAGCTCGAGAATCCCTTCTCTTTTACCTGCAGCTATGCCCCCATTGAGGGCACAATAACATAGAAGAAGAATGAGTCGTTGCAGGATATCTGCATCTTCCACTTCAATGACAGAAATATTCATGGTCTTAAGGCGATGGGTTAAGGAGAGGCGTATTGCACGCTTCTCCTTTAAATTTTGCACCTGGGGAAGATACAGATCGGCCTTTATCATATGTACTAGAGCCATCTTTACTCCTCCCAGCCCTTGCATACATCAATCCATAGGCTTCCCGGTGTAACCTCTTCAAGCTCCAAGGGGGTAAGCTCTACGGCACTACTGGCCGTGCCGCAGGCGGGAAAGATCGTGGGAAATCGCTTCATACTAATATCAAGATAAATAGGGATCCCTTCATTGACACCAAAGGGGCAAACTCCACCAACATCATAACCGATTTCTTCTTCGACTCTATGCAGTGGCAACATCCTTGCCTTAGTAGAGAAGATATCTTTAAATTTTCGGTTATCAATCTTGGCATCTCCTGCGGTTACAATTAGGATGACTTTCTCCCCTAGATCAAAACTCAGTGTCTTAGCAATTCTTTCTTCCTGCGTGCCCAGGGCCCTTGCTGCCAGAGCTACCGTGGCACTGGAAATATCAAATTCTAGCACTTTTTTATCTAAATCCCAGTTTTTCAAATAGGTCTTTGCTCGCTCCAGAGACATCTCTCCCCCTTATAAATACTATTATTTAAAATGAATCTCACTTTATGGTTCTTTTCTTCTCTTTTCCAAAAAAAAACCATTAAAGAGAGCAATAAGTAAGAAACGATCCATAAAACCCAGGTATTATCCAGCCTTCCTCCTCCGGGATCAAAGCTCTTTGATGAAAATAGCTTTGCCCCAAGAAAGCATAAGCTGTACCCCGCCACGGCGAATATTTGCATGGCTTTTCTTTTTTTATACAGAGCCAGTAAGAGCATCCCCAGGGCAAGTAACCCCATGGCTGCCGGCCAAGCCTTCATCCCATGTAGAAAAAAAAGGCCGTAGCGTACAAATAGGTAGGAAACAATTAAAGCTCCATAGAGCATTGTCTTTTTACTGTCTTCTTTTTGCATGGAACATCCCCTTGTTCACTTTCTATTCTTATTATAGTCAATGTAGAGTCCCAGTGCAAATTTTCATGATAAAGGGAGTATGTTCTTTTTGCCAACTTATGGGTAGAAAGCTAATAAGATAAATTATATAAGGAGGCAATCATGAGTCAACTTTTAGAAAAAAAATGTATACCCTGTAGTATTGGTGACACTCCCCTGGCAGAAGAAGAAATTAACGGATATTTAAAGGAGCTGGGTGGCGATTGGATCCTTAATGATGGCCATCTCAAAAAGACCTTTGGCTTTAAGGATTTCAAAGAGGCCTTAGCCTTTACAAATAAAGTAGGCCAGTTGGCCGAAGAACAGGGGCATCACCCTACTATTCATCTAAGCTGGGGGAGAGTCATGATTGAGCAGTGGACAAGCAAGATCAAGGGACTCCACGAAAACGACTTCGTCCTTGCGGCGAAAATTGACGCGTTAAACTAATCTTATAAATCCCGATAAAAATACTGACCCCTATTATGTTGAACTTTGCATTCAACTTTTAGAGGTCAGTATTTTTAAGCTGGAAATCTATTTTTTTACTTTACCCGAAGTAGTCAAGGTCGTAATATGCCAGGGTATATTTTTTTTGCTGTCTTGCATGGATTTATAAAGCACTCTCTCAAGGCCACCGCAGCAGGGAACTTCCATGCGCACAAGATGGACCTCTTTGATATCATTTTCCCGAATGATAGCCGTAAGCTTTTCGGTGTAATCCCCTTCATCAAGTTTAGGACAGCCAATTAAGGTGACCCAACCCTCCATAAAGTCATTGTGAAAATTATCATAGGAATAAGCAGTACAGTCCGCTGCAATCAATAATTTAGCTCCTTGAAAAAAGGGAGCCTTTATTGGAGCCAACTTAATCTGTACAGGCCACTGCTTAAGGGCAGAAGCACTGGTCTGCCTAAGGGGGACTGGGTCCTTTTTTAACTCCACAGAGCTAGAACCAGGGCAGGCACTGGGCCTTGCTTCTTCTTTTTTACTGGGAAACAATGTATTTTTAGCAGGGCTGCTTTCTTGCAAGGTAAAACTTATGGCTCCAGCGGGGCAATTGGGAAGGCAGTTTCCTAAACCATCACAATAATCGTCCCGGACCATCTTGGCCTTGCCATCGACCATGGCAATGGCACCTTCTACACAGGTATCAACACAGATACCACAGCCCTCACATAATTCTTCATCTATTTTTATAATTTGTCTCATATCTTAACTCCTTAACCGTAGTAGGATTAAGTTTAACACCTTCCTGCCTTTTTTTGTGTGTTATTTTTACAACATCTAGTAGACAAAGTTCTCTTGATAACTCTCAAGGGACTCTTTGATAATAGCCAGGGCTTCTTCTTTTCCTCCTAGGCTCTCCACTGCTGTTTCTTTATGCTCCAAGGCTTTGTAAACTTCAAAGAAATGCATCATTTCATCAAAAAGATGCTTTGGTAGTTCTTTAATATCCCTATACCTACGAAAACTTGGATCATCCAGGGATATGGCAATAATTTTTTCATCATCATAGCCACCGTCCTTCATTCTTATAACGCCAAGGGGCATACACTGGACAAGGGTCAAGGGAAGGATGGCTTCAGAAGAAATTAAGAGCACATCCAGCGGGTCCAAATCCTTGGCATAACTTTGAGGAATAAATCCATAATTAGCCGGATAGTGGGTGGAGGTATAAAGAATTCTATCCAACTTGAGAAGTCCTGTTTCTTTGTCCAATTCGTATTTCACCTTGCTACCCTTGGTTATTTCAATAATGGCTAGAAAAGAGCCATCCTCTGCAAATCTCGGATTGATATCATGCCAGCTATTCATTTTTTCTCCTTTTATTAATCAATTAGGCCCAGTTGCATTGCCTTTTCATAGATAAGTTGGGCTATAGGCGCTGCTACCCGTCCTCCACTAATGCCCTCTTCTTCAAGAACTATGGCTAGAGCCAGTTCTTTACTTGTTCCCTTAGCAAAACTAATATACCAAGCATGGTCTTTTCCCGAAGGATTTTCCGCCGTACCGGTTTTGCCACCGATCTCCAGGCCTTGAAGATAATTATAACCATTGTCCTCTACGACCTTAATAAGCATTTGGCGCATCTGTCTTCCAATAGAGGGACTTGTCATCTCCGATAGTAGTTTATCCTTTGTCTCTAGGAGTTTTGTGCCCGAAGGACTCCTGATTTCCTTTACAATATAGGGCTGCATCATGTTTCCATTTTGTGAGACACCGCTTATCATCATAGCCATATGCAGGGGAGTGACTAAGGTTTTCCCCTGACCATAGCCACTGGCAGCCAGGTCAACATCCTCCATACCTTCTTCATAGTCTATATAGGAAGACTCATGATGGAGTTCAAAGGGATAAGACGCATTAAAGTAGAAGCGCTGGGCCACCTCTTTTAATTTCTGTGGTCCTACCAGTAGAGCCTTATTTGCAAAGTAGGTGTTGGTTGAATAGACCAATGCCTCTTCTAGCGAGATTTCTCCCTCAACGGCCCCTTCGAAGTTATAAATCTCACTGGTGCCAATTCTCTCCACACCCTCATCATAGTAGTCTAAGGAAAGTCCACTCTCAAGAAGGGCTGTAGCAGTTAGAAGCTTTATGATTGAACCCGGTGTATATAAGCCCTGGGCTCCCCTTCCAAGGAGCACTCCATCTTCTCTTTCGATAAGGTTTTGCCAATTCAGATCCACTTCATTGGTATTAAAACTTGGACTCGACACAAGACTAAGAACTTTCCCACTTACAGGGTCCATCACCGCCACGGCGCCTTTGTGGGACTCAAGAAGAGAGAATATATAGCTCTGTAGCTGGGCATTTAGAGTAAGATAAAGATCATTTCCCGTGCCTTTTTTACCCATAAAATCCTTCATAGCTCCAAGGAGATCATCTTCACTAAGCCCAAGAAGCTGAGCATTGTAGGTGCTTTCAATGCCACTTTTTCCATGTTCCTTAGAGTCGTAGCCGATGATGTGGGCCAAGCTGTAGGGATATTCACTGATCCTCTTTTTATCCCCCTCATCAAGGTTTGAAGCTAGAAGCTCACCGGACTGATCATAAATTTTCCCGCGAATTATATTGCCTTCGTCAAGATAATTTCTACTGTTTGCGCTATGGGCGTTAAGAGCTTTTGCTTCAAAAAGTTGAAAATATACTAGATAAAGACTCACACCTAAGAAAACCAACATGACTATTATAAGGAGAAAGCGGATTCGTTTAAAATTACTGTACATGGTCTTCCTCCCCGCTTCCAAGATATTCCGATGTATATTGGAGTACACCCAGTAGCATAAAACTCACCAGCATGGAACTTCCCCCATAGGCCATAAAGGGCAGAGTTATCCCTGTCATGGGAATGAGTTTTAACACTCCCCCAATCACTATAAAGGCCTGGGAAGCAAAGAGCATGGCAATGCCCAGGCTTACCACCCTATAAAAAGGCTGGCGCTGTTTCATAGCGATTTTAAGTCCACGGTAAAAGAGAATTAAAAACAAAAATAATATACCAATTCCCATGAAAATTCCCATTTCTTCGATAATAGCCGGATAAATAAAGTCAGAATAACTAAGAGGGATTGTAGTAGGTCTCCCAAGGCCGATTCCCTTACCAAAGAGTCCTCCGGCTGCCAGGGCAAAAAGGCTCTGGGCTATCTGATATCCTTTTCCTTGCACATCGCTCCAGGGGTCCTGCCAGATCTCAAAGCGTACCCTTACGTGACTAAAAAGTTTGTAGCCAAGATAGAGTCCAAGAGCTGCCAATAGGAAATTTATCATCAGGGGCTTTTTATCCTTCTCAAATACCAGTTGAACACTAAAGAAAACTCCCATAAAGACTGCCGCAGTTCCCAGTTCTCTTTGAAGAAAGAACAAGCCTATCAGAAAGTACACAAGGCCCATAAGGATATAGGGACTGTATTTGTGCTTTTTAAAGGGGTGATCTCCCGTATAATAGGCTGCCAAAAAAAAGACAAAGCTAAGCTTAGCCATCTCGGCGGGTTGAAACTGAAAGCTGCCGATGCGAAGCCAGTTGGTGGCTCCCCCTAGGCTGATGCCAAAAATCAAAGTAATGATTAAAAGAACCACGGTAATGGCGTAGTAAAAGTAGGTCAGTTTCTCAAAATAACCACCGGTAAGGCGAAGAAAAAAATATACGGCGAAAAAACTAATCAGACCCAGGCCATAAAAAATCAGTTGTCTTTCCCCATAATAGGGATCAATGCGGTAAATCATAATTAGAGCAATGCTCACCAGCATGTTGGCTATCAAAAGAAGATATTTGTCCCCCAGCCGTCCTCGCTCTATAAGGAGATTGCTGATAAGAGCCAGCAGAATAAGACCTCCTAGAAAAAAAATCATCCGATCGCCTAAGGCCTCGGTATTTATAAAAAATATAAGCGATAGCGAAAGTATTTGAAAAAGGAAGATGAGCCATTTGGCATGGGAGGGTTTTAAAACCTTAGTATTCATCCTCTTCCCCCTTCATAAAAATAAACTGGAGCTTAACAAAACTAATGATATCTTTATCTTCCAGAGGAAGGATTCCGCGGATTTCTTCTCCGTTTAACTCCGTGCCATTGGCCGAGCCGAGATCTTCTAAATAATATTCTTCTCCCTTTTTAAAGATTCTTGCATGGGTCTTAGAGAGATAAATATAGTCAATGGAAATGGTGCAGCCACGGTCTCTTCCTAAAGTATTTTCATCGGCGAGAAAATACTCACTCAAAACATGAAAGTTTAAACTTTCCCTTTGGTTAAGAAGGTGTAGATAGGGCCCTGTGGGTTTACCGGGCTGAGAACGGTTGATATCAAGATAAATCATTTTTACTATAAGATAGGTAAAACGTAGAACGATAAGGACAAAAACATACTTTAGAATGCTAGACACTAAAGTATAAAGATTTATATTTTTTATAAACTCCGTATAGAGAATTTTCTCAAGAATGCTGAAGACTCGATCCATGTCTGCCTCTTTCTAAACTTGTAATTCAAAACTACACTTACTTATACCCAAAAGCGCCTTATATCAAAAAAGCTCCTTTAGGTGATCTTTTATAGGGTCTTTTTTCTTTGGGTTCCACTGATAATACATAGCGGTGTCGTACTCTCTCCCCCCTTGCCCCATGTAGCTGATGTTTTCCATATAGATAAACCCCGTTTTTTCTATTACCCTTCGTGACCCCTGGTTACCCTCGAAATGACCACAGACAAAGAAATCCATATCAAAGCAAGTAAAGAAAGTTTCTATTACAGCTCCTACGGCTTCACTCATTAGGCCCTGGTTCCAATACTCCCTATTTAAAACGTAGCCAATCTCCCAGCCATTATAATCAGAAAAATATGGCACTAAAGTGGGTAGGATTTCATGAAATCCAAAGGAGCCGATGACTCTTCCTGAAGCCTTTTCTTCCAAAGCAAAAATATTATCACTCTTTATAAAGTGCGCTAATATCTTTCTGGTTTCATCTATTGAAGCATGGGCGTCCCAGCCAGCCCTTGGCCCCACTTCTTCATCCTTAGCATAGCTATAAAAATCTTCTAGATCCTCACTACGCCAGGGACGAAGAAGAAGTCTATTTGTTTCTATCCATTTTGACCCTTTTAAAACCGGCGTCTTTTTTTTTAATTTCATTTTATACCTTCATAGGCTAAGATTCCTTAGCCGGTTCTTCCTGACTTCTAAGAAGAAGTACTGAAGCCAAAACCAGTAGTATCCCCAGGGCTTGAATAAAATTCAGCTTCTCATTTAAAAGGAAGAAGGCCAAAAGCACCGTTGAGGGCAATTCCATGCTCATAACCACGGAAGTCTTTTCCGTACCAATAAGCCGAATAGAGGAAAAACTCAGATAATTAGGAAGAATCCCCGCCATAAGCCCGAGAAATAATAGTGCAAGAATCTCCTGGGGTAGAATACTCCAGGGCTGTATATCACGAGTAAAATTAAAAATACTAATAATTATAAGTCCTTGGAAAGCTATAAAAAAGTTTATCATTAAAAAGTTTTCCTTGGCCAACTTTAAGTCCAAGACCACTCCATAAAAGCAATAGGCAAGGCCGGCGAAAAGCCCTAGAAAAACACCTAGGGGATGAATACTAAAACCTGCAAATATTTCCAAGGTCAATGCACTTCCCACCATAGCTAAAAATATAGCCAACCATCCCGATGGAGGTATTCTGCGAATCCCACTAAGGAAAAAGAATAGGGCAGTAAAAACCGATGAGGAATATAGAAGTAGAGTGGCAAGGCCAGCTCCAGCAAGATCCATAGCAAAATAGAAACTGATATTTGCAGCGATACTAAATAATCCCACTAATAGCGTATAGGGAGTTTTGATGCCAATTGGAGTTTTCTTAAGATAAAAATAAGTCCCTAGAGCAATTAGCACCACCAAATACTGCCAGAAAACTACTATACCTGGATCTACGCCTCTGGTCATAATGACTTTACCTAAGATTGAGACCGAGGAAAATACCAGGGCTGATCCCAATCCATACATATATCCGCTGCTAACTTTTTTCATTTATTCCTCACTTTAGCCTATCTTATATCAAATGTAGGTCCAATGGCAAGATGCACTCGATTAGGAAACTTTTAAGAAGGTAACACCTTCTTTGATAGAAGGCGTTTACCCTATTATCCGCTAGTGTCTTTCTTTGGTCTTTTTTTATTTTTTAATCGAATTTCCATCTTCTTTACCATATTTCGCACCCTTATAAAGAGCCCAAAGGGACTCCATTAGTGTAACCATTAGAATGATGGCAGATACAACCAGCAGGATTCGCTCAAAGGATAGGGGTGCATATTTTTCGATTTCTTTTATCATCCCCTTTTCCCAGATGGGACTATAAATAAAATATATAGACAGTGCTGCTGAGGAGAAATTAAGGGCAGTGGTAATCATTGCTGTTTTCAGGGTCCATCTCCCTTTTATTATCTTAAACAGCTCTATTGAGATATTTAGAGTGAATACGATAAAAATCACAAGCTTATAAGCAGAGTAGATCCCCATGTCAAAAAGCCGAATAAAACCCCATCCATCGCCAACATCATAATAAATCCCAATTTTTTCTGGTACAAAGAAAAAAATAGATAGCATTATGGTGATTAGGATAATAGAGAAAATCGATTCGCTTTTGGATATAACAGCCTTTTTTTCTGGCAGAAGAGGCAATTGCGCAGGTTCCCACAACTTGTCTTTATCATCAAGGGAAACCTCATAATATTCCAGCAAAGCGAATATCCCTGTGACCCAAGCCGCACCGTATAAAACAGCAGAAAAGACGGTAGCCATGTAATTTGAGATAGCCTCAACAAGACTGTCGATAGAAAAGATAGTGCCTAGCCCCGAGGCTATGGATATGCCTATAAAAACCGATAGCGCCACAATCTTTAGAACAAATACATATCTATCGAAGTACTTCGGGCCAATAAGATATCTTTCTTTTCCTCTATAGCGGTTAGCAAATTCCTTTGGATCGCCTAGTTCCCTAAGGGCCCTATCTATTTGTTCTTCTTGTGGAATACTGTCATCCATCCCCTCAAGGATATCTTCAATCAGTACTCTGATCTCTTTACTGATTTCTTCTCTTTGGTTTTTTGGTAAGTCTTTTATAACGCCGTAGATGTATCTATCAATCATCACGCACCTCTTCTTGCATTAGATTACTAATTACTTTATTCATTTCTTTCCAAGAGTCACAAAGTTTCAAATAAACGCCCTGGCCAAATTCGCTTATTTTATAGTATTTTCTTGGTTTTGGTCCTTGGGTGTCCCAAAGACTTTCTAATATCCCTTGTTTTTCTAGTCTACGAAAGAGTGGATAAATTGTGTTGGCTTCTATGTTAAAGCCCTTTTCATTCATTAGGGTGACAAGAGCATAGCCATAATGAGCTTCTTGAAGTTGACTCAGAACAGCCAGAGTAATCGCTCCTCGACGCAGTTCTTGAATAAAGCCGTCAACAATCAAATCTTCTTCATTTTTCTTCATGCTATCACCTCCTATATTTATTATACTGTGTGGTACACATTATTGCAAATATAAAATACCATACATTTCGCATTACGTACTAATGACGTCCTCTATCATTTCTTGAACCTATGGCTTTGCGTCCTTAAAATAAAACCGGTGAGTGAATAGCCCTTGGAGTACTGCACAACCCAAGTTAAAGTTCTTGTTTTATTACTGTTCTACTGGCAAAGCTCATGGGATGTTAATAGGTTGGCTATAAAAAAACAGGCCTCCCAAGTATTGGGTCCCGGCCTGCCTATTTGCAATTGGATATCTAAATAAAATGGTTTGAAAAGCGCAGCTGATCATACTGTATAAAAAGCCTATCTTCTCAATCACACCTATTTTCCTGTGAAATTAAATCCTACTAGGCTTTTTTCACAAATTCCGACTTCAATTTCATTTGTCCAAAACCATCTATTCGACAATCAATATCATGGCCATCGCTGGGGTCATGAATTAGTTTTATATTTTTTACCTTGATCCCTTTTTTAACCGACGAGGAACTACCCCTTACCTTTAAATCTTTGATTACGATAACAGAGTCACCGTCAACCAAAGGAGTCCCATGGGCGTCTTCTATTTGTTCTGGAACAATCTCTTCTACTATTTCTGGGTTCCATTCATGAGCACACAGAGAACAAATAAAAAGACCTCTATCCTCGTAAGTATATTCTGAGTTACAACTTGGACAATTGGGTAATGTCAACAATATTTTCACCTCCATTATTGGTATTCCCATTTATAGTACCACACTTCCCCCTGGAGCTCTAATAGCTTAGTCTTTTATAAACAAGTTTTGAGAACTTAAGTATGGTTATTGATGCTAAAGCCGAAGAACTCCTTATTACTTTTATAAGGATAAAACCCTGATCCTAAGGCACTCTACTTAAAATCCTTTTTTCTGCCCCTCCCAGGGAGGGGTTTTGCCTTCTGTGAACTCCTCTACGCCAGGGCCTCCTAATCTTTTAAGTCTCCAGATTCCATAGACCAAAGTCAAAATCAAAACCGTTAAGGTCGTAGGGAAACCCAGCAAAATACTGGCCCAACCCAATTCTGTTAAATTGCCTCTTTGATATAAAAGCATTTGAAGCGCCATTCTGGCTAAAAACAATAGGGCCCATGCAATGGTGACTTCTCTATAAGCCGGCTTTATATCTTCCCTTAAAAACCACTGGAAATCCCAGCCTCTAGAAAGATGACTAAAAATTGCTGCCAGGGGCTTTCCTATAAAAACACTTACAATAGAGGCTAAAAAAAGTACTCCACTTCCTATTATCTTTGGCAGAAAGTAATTGGCTGCATTCTCAGAAATCAATGCAAATCCTGAGGCCAGGGCAACCCCTCCGATCCCTCCCAGGGCGTAGAGGATGCTCTCCTTTTTAAAAATTCTACGTATGGCGAGAACAACGGCACCGGATAAGGCCAGTACAACTGCTTCTTTAAGTCCAAATAAATTATTTCCTATTATATATATGATGGGTGGAATTAGCGCGTCGATGGTTTTGCCCGATAGGAACTGCCTTAATTCATCACCTATATCCTTTAGTAGTTGATTCATCTTTTTCCTTTCAAAGTTATCTTCAAATTTGGTACTCTCAATTATTATCCTTTTACCCTTCGCTTTAGCTACAGGAAAAATCCATCTGTGCTCTATATGAAAAGGGGCGGTTTCAAACCGCCCTTATCTTAACAATACTCATTCTAGTTTTGGAATAAATCTTTCAAATAGCCATAACCTTCTTTTTCCATATCTTCAAAGGCTACAAATTTCAAAGAGGCTCCATTAATGCAGTATCTCAAGCCGCCCTCTTCCTGGGGTCCATCGGTAAATACATGGCCTAGATGGGAATCTCCCTCTTTGCTTTTCACTTCCACTCTTCTCATTCCAAAGGATTTATCTTCCAATTCTTTTATTAAATTTTTATCGATGGGTTTAGTAAAGCTTGGCCATCCACAGCCGGCATCGTATTTATCTTCCGATGAGAACAGAGGCTCCCCTGAAACGATGTCTACATAAATGCCCTTTTCCTCTAAATCATTGTACTCGTGAGTAAAGGCTCTTTCTGTCCCTGCATTTTGTGTTACATTGTATTGCTCTTTGGTTAGCTTTTCTCTAAGTTCTTCGTCGCTGGGCTTTACAAAGGAGCCTTTTTCTTGCGATGCATCTTCTTTAATAAAGGGTTCCTCTCTATCGACAGCTTCATCGGCTAAATTTAAGTCAATATGGCAATACCCATTGGGGTTTTTCTCTAAATAATCTTGATGATAATCCTCTGCCAAATAGAAGTTTTCAATGGGCTTCACTTCAACAACAATTTTCTTATCGTATTTTTCCTGTTCCTTTGCTACTATTTTGTTTATCGTTTCCAATTGTGCTTCCTTTGTATAGTAGATCCCTGTTCTATACTGAGTTCCTACATCATTTCCCTGTTTGTTTAATGTTAAGGGATCAATAATTTTGAAATAGTATAAAAGAATATTTGTCAGGTCTGTTTTACTCGGGTCATACTTTACCTCTACGGTTTCGGCATGATTGGTTTTTTTGTAAATGACATCTTCATAGCTCGGGTTTGCTGTGTTGCCGTTTGCATATCCTGATTTTACACCCACTACCCCATCTATTCTATCAAAAAAGGCATCGACACCCCAAAAACATCCCCCGGCTAAATAAATCACCTCTGTGTTTTCATCTAGATTCTCTGCTACAAGATTCAAGTCTTCTTTGACCATTACGCTCTCACCGCCTCTATTATAGTTTTTTAGAAATAAGGCTACTACTAGTACTATTGCTATTAGAACAATAATATATTTTAGTTTCATGTTTTGATCTCCTTTAAAGCTATATATTTACAGAATATTTAATTCCCATATTAAAAAGCATATCTTATGAAACCAAACCTACCCTCCCTTAAATTACTTCAAAGAATCTGCTTGATGATGAAGTTAATCCGTGGCCACATGACTTTCTAGAAATTCCGACCAAGCATCAAAAATCTCTAGTAACTCATCGTCCAAATAGGCTAGGGCCTTGGC
>JAAYGQ010000005.1 GCA_012727635.1 Tissierellia bacterium
GGCAATGTTAGGGAGCTCAAGCATGTGATAGAATCGGCCTTTAACTTTACCGAGGGCGATAGGATTGGCCTCGGCGATCTGCCCCAGTACTTTTTTAACGAAGGACCCCTACCTATGGTAGAAAATTTTGATCTTAATGCTGCATTAGAAAATTTTGAAAAAAAATACCTCAATAGTGCCATCACTGGTAGCACTTCTTTACAGGAAGCAGCGAAGAAGCTTAAGATATCTCGGCAGAATCTAAGGCATAAACTGAAGCGTTATGGCTTAGAGGACAACGAAAATTAATTTTCATAAAAGAAAATTTATTTTCCCTTAGAGCTCTATTTTTCCTTAGTTTAGAAAATAAAAACGAAAGGATGATTTAAAAGTAATAGCTCTATCCCCTAGAGATAAAGCCTTTGTTAAGTATTCAGGATAAAAAGACATTACTGGCACATATCTTGCTCTATTATAAGATGACTTCGCAAGTGAAGGATGAGACACATCCTCGGGGTCAACAAGGAGGCATTATATGATTAATGCGATTCTGGCATTCTCCGACTGGTTATGGGGAATCCCCATGCTGGTCATTCTCGCCGGCGGCGGTTTATTTCTTACTTTTCGTTTAGGCTTTGTTCAATTTAGACACTTTGGCTTTGCTATGAAGGAAACTTTTGGAAAAATCTTTGCTAAAGCTGAGGGTGAAGGAACAGTTACACCCTTCCAGGCAGCTTCAGCCGCTCTGGCTTCTACTATCGGTGCATCAAATATTGTTGGGGTTCCTGTGGCCATTGCCTTTGGTGGACCTGGTGCAGTTTTCTGGATGTGGTTGATAGCCCTTATTGGAGCCGCATCAAAAATCTCTGAAATCGTTCTAGGAATTAAATATCGCGAGAAAAATGCAGTTGGAGATTATGTGGGTGGACCCATGTATTATCTTAAGGCCATTAAAGGAAATTTGGGTAAGGTACTTAGTTGGCTTTTTGCCTTCTTCCTTATGATCGAACTTATTCCATCCATTGCATCCCAATCTCTCTCAGCAGTTCAAACGGCTGGTTCTTTAAACATCCCACGCTGGGCCGTAGCAGCTCTTTTAGTTGTTCTTGTTGGTTCCGTTGTCTTTGGTGGACTTAAGCGCATTGGTATGTTTACAGAAAAACTTGTTCCAGTAATGGCTATTTTGTATCTTATCGGCGGTATTGCAATTATATTTGCAAATATTACCGCTGTACCAACAGCCTTTGGTCTTATCTTCAAGGGTGCCTTTACTAAAACCGCAGCCGTAGGTGGTTTTGGTGGAGCCATGCTAGCCAATGCTGTCCGCTGGGGTACTGCCAGGGGTGTTTACTCCAATGAGTCTGGTATGGGAACAGCTCCCATCGCTCATAGTGGAGCTATCACCGATCACCCCGTACGTCAATCCATGTGGGGAATTTTTGAGATTGTTGTAGATACACTTATTGTTTGTACAATTACTGCTCTTGTTGTTCTTGTCAGCGGCGTTTGGACAACCATGCCCGGCAGTGAAGCAGCAGCGATGCCAGCCCAAGCCTTCCAAAATCTTTTTGGTGCAAACCTGGGTGGGGGTGTTGTAACCATTAGTATTTTCCTGTTTGTTCTTTCAACCATTACTGTAATCACCTATTACGGACAAACTCAAGCTGAATTCCTTTTCGGTGAAACCTTCGGTAAGATTATGGTTGTTGTATATCTTCTAGCTATCGTAGGCGGAGCCTATATGAATCTTGAAATGATGTACAAATTCTTAGATATTCTTCTGGCTGCCATTATCATCCCCAATATGATTGGGCTAGTGATGCTAAGTGGCGAGGTAGTAGAACTTAAAAATGAATTCTTTGGTGATCCAAAATACTTCAAGAAAGGTTAGGTAATTTGTTTATGGGACGTGGAAAACGCATTCAAGACTTTGCAGTGGAGCTAACAAAAGTCGGGAGCATTGTCGGCAGTAAAGACGAGCTTAATTCTACAAAAAAAGTAATGGACCGCTTCCAGGAGATGGAATATTTCAAGAAGAATCCAGATGATCTTTTTTATGTAGACGCCATTGAGGATCCTCTTAAGAGGAACTCTGTGGTGGCAATTGTACGTGGTAAAAAAGGAGACAGTAAAAAAACAGTCGTCCTTATTGGTCACACTGATACCGTGGGTACATCCGATTATGGCGAGATTGAAGCCTTTGCCACAAATCCCGATGAACTTCCAGAAAAGTTGGCCGGGGTCACTATTCCTGAAGATACACGTCGTGATTTAGAAAGCGGTGAATATCTATTTGGCCGAGGTATTTTTGATATGAAATCAGGAGTTTCCATCCTGATGCATATCCTAGAGGAACTGTCCCTGGATCTTGAAAACCTCGAAGGCAATATAATATTTGCCGGAGTTAGCGACGAAGAAGGCGGATCGGCTGGCATGCTCAGTGTTGTACCAGAGCTTGTTCGCATGATGGATGAGGAAGGCTTCGATTATAGAGCTATGATCGATACCGACTATTCCGCACCGCGTTTTGAGGGCGATGAGACCCGCTATATATATGTAGGCACCGTTGGCAAACTTATGCCCAGCTTCTTTATTGTTGGCAGTGAAACCCATGCTGGGGATCCCTATAAGGGAATCGATCCCA
>JAAYGQ010000038.1 GCA_012727635.1 Tissierellia bacterium
CACCAAGGAAGAAACTAATCAAAAGTAGGACAAAAAGAAGAGGGATCATCCATTTGTTTTTCATAGGTACCTCACAACTTTCTATTATACATCTTTATAGCTTTAAATCAACTGGCTAACAATGTAGCTGTGCTTTGCTAGAATCTTTTGCTCAAATCCTGTTCCTAGAAGAAAAACCGACCCCTAATTTAGGCTTTAAATCTAAAATAGGGGTCAGAATACAAAACATCACTGAGATATTTCTAAATTATGACTTTCTTTCCTTTTTTATACACAGTGGGGGTTTCCAAAGCCCTCAGATCCTCCAGGGGGTTCTGTTCTAGAATAAGAAAGTCAGCCCTTTTCCCTTCTTCAAGACTTCCGTAATTCTTTTCAATACTAAGAAGTTCCGCAGCTTTATAAGTGGCGGCTTCTAAAACTTCCATTGGGCTTAGGCCACCCCTTTGCATAAAGATAAGCTCCTGAACCACGGAGCCATGTTGATTAAAGGGGGTCCCTGAATCGGTGCCCATGGCAATCTTAACACCGGCTTCAACGGCCTTTCTAAAGCTCTCCTTATGGGCCTCCATAATGGACTTTGCCTTATTCACGGCGTAGCTGGGAATTCCTGCCTCTTCTCCCATCTGTACAATATAATAAGGAGCCACCAGGGTGGGCACTAGGACTACTCCTCGCTCTACCATCATGGAAATAACTTCATCATCGAGGAAAATACCGTGTTCAATGGAATCTACGCCGGCTAAAATGGCGTTTTTAATTCCCTGGGTTCCCTGGGCATGGGTAGCGGACTTCGCTCCACGTTTTTTTGCCTCTTCTATGGCGGCGGCCATCTCTTCTTGGCAAAGCTGGCTGGCGCCAGGCTCAACTCCCGGGGTCATTACCCCACCGGTGGCCATTACCTTAATTAGATCGGCTCCGGCTTTAAACTGCTCCCGGGCAGCCTTTCGCGCTTCATCCACCCCATCGACCTCTCTTCCATGGGTCCAACCATGGCCACCAGTCATGGTTATACATTGACCAGAACCAATCATTTCTGCCCCTTGGAAATCACCATTTTTTATTGCGTCCCTTAGTTCCAGTTCAACGAAATTATAGCCCCCAAGATCTCTCACAAAGGTAATACCGGCACGAAGATGGCTTTGGAGATTTTTAAGTCCGATAAATGCCCTCTTGGCATCGGAAAAGGCTGGTCGATCTCCAAAGTCCTTGGTGGGATCGGCACAGATATGCACGTGGCTATTGATTAAGCCAGGAAGGATATATTTTCCTTTGCAGTCAATTGTTTCTACATCCTTTGGACATTCTTCATCCTTTAGAATTCTAAGAATCCTATCCTCTTCGATTAAAAGGTTAGCGACAAAGCTATTTCCTTTTCCGTCTATTAGGGTGGCACCTTCAAAACAAGTCATTTTTATTCCTCCATTTTTTTAATATACATCCATTAGTGTAACACTGTTTTATAAAGAACTAAAATACATTTCCTTCAACCCTGCTTTTTACCTCTTTGCATAAAAAAGAAATGCCCCCTGGAAGCATTTCTTTTCTACCACTTAAGTTGTATACTCAACCTAATCTTACCGCTAGTGGGCAAATCAGGTCTTTTACCCCACAAACTCTACTTCCAGAGGCCCCCCATTAGCGTTCTTTCTTACAGCCCTTCCACGCTCCAATACATAGGCTTCGCCACCGGCAAGATAGTAAACAGGCTTTGCTAGAAGTGCACTGCGACTTTTTGCTGTGACATCCTCATTACCGGAGATCCAAATAAAGCCATCCACTCTATCGTCGAGCTCACAGAGTCCTAAAAGAGAATCATCCTTATAAATATCATCATTTAGAAGAAGACTAAACTGTTTTTTCTCTAAAGAAAAACTCCCTAGGCTGTGGCCCTGCCTATAATCAGCACAGGCCGCTTTTTCTTGCCAGTTATCCGTTAATGCTTGATGCTTTAAAAGGGTCTGTCCATTGTTACCCAGGATCAGATAACTATTATAGATCCCACCCTTATCATTTTCATAAAAACCAAAACCCAGAGCGACATTGTGATCTCTCGCCACTTTTCGCAGCTTCATTACTTCTACGGAAAAAAGCCCGCAAGCCTTCAAGAGGTCTTTTTCATAATCAAAGCTTAAATTTCCAAAACCCTGGAGAAAACCTTCTCCAAAAAGCAGAAGATCCTTGTTTTTATATTTACCCGCTGCCTCTTCTATAAGGGTTATGTTTTTCTCTAGATTAGTGGTGCTCTTAATCGGAACCAAAACAAACTTCATCTTAAACTCCTTCTTAAATTCTAAAGTTCTTTTTTTGATATAGGAAAAAAGATGAGAAAAGAAGCACTATCATGGCCACGGCGCCCACAAAGATATATTTAAGGTCCCAACCCTGGCGAACAATATCCATGGGTAGCGCGTAGTCAAAGGGAGCAAAATAACGCATAAAGCTTAGGTCTTCTTTAATGCGAGATAGAATTCCTACTATATAGCTCAAAAAGAATATGCCAAGGGCAAGTCCAGAACTTTTAGTATGCATGATGCTCCCAATAAATACACCCAAAAAGAAATAAAGAAAACAAACAAATAGGCTACCCAAAAAGAGTTCCGCCATATCCAGTCCTAAAGTTCTAAAGGCTAAATTATCTGGTTTAAATACAACCGCGCTTAAAAAGGTAATCATACCCAGTAGAAATAGACTTTGAAAGAGAAGCCAGCCATGGCTTAATACCTTGCTCCAAAATATTTTCTTTCGGGAGGTTGGCTGGGCATACAGAAATTCTATTGTGCCTTGGGTTTCTTCTATTAGTAGACTATCAAAGCCCAAAAGGATCCCATAAACCGCCATAGCCATAATTATGTACTGCAGCGTATAGGCCGTATAGTGCATGATATCATCAAAATTTACAGCACTATCGACTCCAAAGGCTGTCATAAATTCCTTGGGAAAGGCATCAAATTTAGTGACAACAAACTCTTGGATCCCAGAATTTTTCATGCTGGGAAAAAGTGCCATAAATAGGAAGACAAAAAAACCACTAATAAGGGTCCAGAGTAAGGCGGTTTTCTGGTTGCGTTTGATTTCAAATTTGAAGATGTTCATTGTCCCCTCCGTAGTAGCGTAGAAAGCGATCTTCAATGTCTTCTTTTTTTATATTCAAATCTTCAATATTAAAAAGAGACAGGCATCTTATAAGATTGTCCATCTTTCCTTTGTAGAGAAAACGACTCGTTCCCTTATCTGAAGAGTAGACTTCACTGGACAGTTCTTCAAGAGCTTCCCTGGGAAGCTCTCCTTTAAGGCTGACAATCCAACCGAATTCATTTTCCATGCCCTTAAGGTCCATAGAGTCGACAATCGATCCGTCTTTTATAATACTGGCTCTATCGCACAGATGGGCCACTTCTTTTAAGTTGTGGGAGGACAGGAACACTGTTTTTCCCTTGGCCTTAAAATCCAAAAGAAGATCGGTAAAGATCCTTTGAAGCAAAGGGTCAAGGCCTCCGGTGGGTTCATCTAGTATAAGTAGCTTAGGGTCTCCTAAAAAAGCCTGAGCTAGAGCCACTTTCTTTTTATTACCAAGGCTGAGCTGATAAAACTTTTTGTCACCTTCCAGTCCAAGAAGGCGCATCATAGCGTCAATTTGATCTTTGCTCCCCTCTTTTTTGAAACTAGCGGCATAATCCAAGTGTTCCCGGACGCTGATATTGGGGTAATATTTGATTTCTCCCGGCACATAACCCAGAGATTCCTTAATCTTCTTTGACTCTTTTTTACAATCTAGTCCAAAGATGAAAGCTTGGCCCTCACGGGGGCGTATAAAGTTTAAAAGAGTTCGCATAAGGGTGGATTTGCCGGCGCCATTGGGCCCAACAAAACCATAAATTTCGCCTTCTTTCACACATATGTCCACATCTTCAATTCCCCTGCTTTTTCCGTAGTAGGTCGTCAATTTTTTTGTCTCAATGATGGTCATCTTCTCCACCTCTTCCCCCTTAAATTTAGGGCCCGTTTTTATAAGAATAACACAAGACTCTTTTTAGAACTATCTATGAAATTTATAAGCCGATAAAAATTATTGGTCTTTATATATTGGGAAAACTAGATCCTTGCCTACAATCAAAAAAAGCGAGTTAAACTCGCTTTTATAAATTTCCCTTCAGACCAATCTCCTGGGCTGATCCCCTCATAGCATAAATACATTCTTGGATAAATTCTGCCCGTTCCATACCCAGCATATCCAGGCCTTTTTGAATGGTATTTCTATCGACTCCGGCGGCAAAGGCTCTGTCTTTCCATTTCTTATTGATGCTTTTAACCTCAACATCAAGCACCGAGCGAGAAGGCCGCATCAGACAAGTGGCCTTTATAAGACCAGTAAGCTCATCTCCGGCAAAGAGAACTTTTTCCATATAATGAATGGGTTCTACATCGGTACAAATGCCGTAGGCGTGGCTAAGTACCGAGCGAATCATCCCTTCATCTACGCCTTCTTCTCTTAGGATTTCTTCGGTCTTTAGGCAGTGCTGCTCGGGATATAGTTCATAGTCAAGATCATGTAAAAGTCCGATATTGCCCCAATACTCCTCATCTTCTCCCCTTTTGTGAGCAAAATATCGCATAACAGCCTCTACAGCATAGGCATGTTGTAAAAGACTTTCCGATGAATTATATTTTTTTAAAAGTTTTAATGCTTCGTCTCGTGTCATTGTATCTCCTTGAGATAAACAGGAAACCTAATAGGTTTCCTGTTCGTTTTTAGCAATCAGTTCTTTGACTTTCATTAGACGGGTAATGGTAGCCCGCTCGTTCTCGTCCAGCTTCATTCGAATGTACTTAATGGTTTCTTGAAGATCTGGAATGGTGCGGTACTCTAATGCATTGACTCGGCGCCGGGTTTTTTCAATCTCATCGGCCATCAGTTGGCAGGCCTTTTCAATCTTAGCCAGTTCAAGAAGTTCATCCATAACGGCTTCCAGTTCCCTTAGGGCCTCATCGAGTTCCGCCGGGGTATTTACATAGCCATAGGGATAAAGACCGCCGGCAGCCTTTGAGCGATGAAAGGCCATATCGGGAACATGAACACTCATAATATTGCGTTCAGTGATTTCAAGAGAAAGACTCTGTTTTGGAAGAATCAGAGCCAGCTCCAGCATCTGTGGGCTCATCATGGCCGCTGTTATTCTGAATTTAGAGAAAGATTCCAGAAGTTTTCTTTCAACCTGCTCTCTAAGTACTTTATTTTGGCGGATTAGATCAATAAACTGACGCATCAGTTCATCTTGTTTATCCTTTAAGAGCTTGTGACCCCGGGTAGCTGTACGGAGCCTATCTTTTAGCCTAGTCAGCTGCATGCGGGTGGGGTTCACATTGAGGCGAGCCATTATTTTTCTCCTTTAGCGTCCAAATATTTCTCGATATATTCATCGCGGACACGCTTAAG
>JAAYGQ010000039.1 GCA_012727635.1 Tissierellia bacterium
TAAAAAAAGGCTTCTGCATTTTTGCAGGAGCCTTTTTCTTTTACTTAAGCTTTAATTTCAGTTCCACGGGATTATGGTCGCTATTTTCAAAACCCGTATCAATGGTTTTAACCGATATCTCTTCTAGGTTAGGACTTAAAAGATAGCCATCTATCAAATAGACCTGATGGCCCTCTCCCTGATAGGCTTGATGATTGGATCGGCAACTGGGCACCCTAGGGTCACTGGCGTAGCGCCAACCCTGGGGTAAATCTTCCTCGATTAGCTTTCCAGCTGACCAAAGATCCTCACTGAGCTGAGGATAAATATCTCCTCCAGGAAAGGTCTGATTCCAGTCTCCACCGACAAGCACGTAGTGCCCCTGGTCGTAATAGGCCTGGGCTACCCTGAGCAGTTCTTTGCTCTGAAGAATCTTTCCTTCCCCGTCATCAAAGGCCTCAAGATGTAAATTGATCAGCACAAATTTCTTATCACTGCCCTCTAACTCATATTCTTCTACAAGAAGGCATCTTTTTAAATTTACCGTCCGCACGGGCCAAGTAAAGGGCACCGGTAGACTTTTTCTATAGACCATCTGGGGCCTATAGGCTGAAAGATTCACAAGCCCTGAATCAACTCTTCCTATTGGTGGAAAGGGATAGGGTACATAAAAGGCTTTAAAATTTGTGGCAAAGTTGCTCTCCAGGCCAAGGCCCTTTTCAAAGAACTCCCTTTGGTTGATACCATAGCTTCTTTTTGCATTCAAATCAATTTCTTGAAGAAGAAAAAAATCAGCGGGATGCTTTTTTATTTCTTCGAGAATTCCACTAAGATAATTTTCAACGATTTCTTTGGACTCGGGCATAACTTTTTCTCCTCCATCCATAAAAAAGTTCTGCTCTTTTCCTAGAGCTCCGTAGCCGACATTATAGCTTAAAAGAGTAATCTCTTTTTTATCTAGTGCCCTGGAATTATCCTGATTGATTCTCTCTATCTCCTTGGGGCGATATTCCACCAGGGTTAAAAAACCCAGAGCAAAAATAAGCAAGGCTGCAATCAATAAAAGTCCTTTGAATAGTCTATTCATAAATATCGCCCTTCTTCCAGCTTCTTGTTTCTAAAAAGTTCTCTACTCGCCTTTGGGCTTGCTCTATGATGTCATCACCAAAGCCCATTACCTTCAAAAGCAAAATGGCATTGGTTGAATCCGATGGGCCCTCTAGCAGTTTATAGTCAAATATAATATCATCGCCCTCATAGGTTTCTCTGAAATGGACATTGGTGTAGTCCCTCAAAAGCTCTGTGAGTTCAATATCATGGCTGGCAACATAGATGCAGCTACCGGTCTTTCCCAGGCTTTCTAGCACCGATGAGGAGGCGGCGATGCGCTCTATGGTATTGGTACCCCTTAAAATCTCATCAATAAAGCAATAGCAAAAACTTTCCTCTGTTTTTTTAAGAATTCGTCTAAGGCTTTTTATTTCCGTTACAAAATAACTTTCTTTTTTCTCGATGCTATCTCGAAGGGCCATGCTGCTAAGAAGCTCCCCTTTATGCAAACGAAAATTCTTTGCAAAGGCGTAGCCCGTGACTTGAGAAAAAAGCACGCTAAGGGCCATGGCCTTCATAAGAGTAGATTTGCCCGATGCGTTGCTTCCTGTTACCAGAAGCCTCTTACAGCCTTCTCTGCTATAGGAAACGGGGTCTTCCAGCACAGGGTGATAAAGCCCCTCAAAGCTAAGCTGCCTTTCTTTAGTAAAGTCAGATTCACATAGGTTTTTATTCTCCTTTAGAGCCCTTATGTAAAGGGCCAGTTCCAACTCTCCCATAAGTTCCATAATGCTCTTTGCCTGGGCTCTGTTTTTTGCTAAAAGACCGGAGATTTTTGCATACTGGCGTAGAGAAGTTAGAAAAAACACCTTCATGTTATCGCGAACAATGGACATTTCTGCGCTTTGAGTGTGCTCTCCTAGAGTACTTATATGGAGTCTTTTAAAAGGATTCAAGGCTTTTTTTAATTCCTTTTTAAAATCCATTTGGTCATCGGACAGTTCTTTTTCAAGATGCCTTGCTCTTTTAAGCATTTTTTGAAAATAATCCACACTATGGAGCCGATCTCGAATCTTCTCGGAACCCTTGGTATACAGGGTGATGTTCACAGGCAATAGTATGCCAAAAAGAAGTAAACTCCATTCTTTTAAAAAGGGCAGACCAAGGATGGCAAGACTAATCAGGATAAACAGTAGCTGAAGAAGCCAGTAGGGTAGAAAGAAATCTCCTGCCTGGCGAATAAAAAAAGGAAGGTTAACCCCCGCCTGGCTGCCAAGATAAAAGAGGTGTTTTATGGCGCAGTCTCGGTCCTTCTTCCCCAGGCCGGTGAGCTTTTTCCTACGGGCTAAAACTTCCTCATCTTCCAGATAATGAAAACTCTCATAGATATGAGCTGCTCCCAGGGAAGAATAAAAGCACTGGGTCGTAAGAAGGAATTCTTCCATCTCAAGATCATCCCAGGTGATAGAATCCACTGGGTCCTTATCTATCTCGCCATATCTTTCCAGATAGTGTAGGTCGAGGTCTTGGCTTTTATAACGACTCCATCCAAGGCGATGGGGATTTTCCTGTAGGTAGCCTAGGTTTTTTCTTTCTCCTTGGACATTTTTATACAAAAAATATAAGAGTACTGCAAATATCAACAAAGCATAAAGAACTGCATCCATATATACACCTCTCGCTATAGGACTTTACGTCCCTCCATAGCTTTAAGAAGGGTTACTTCATCGGCAAACTCCAAATCACCCCCGATGGGCACACCATGGGCAATGCGGGTGATTACCGCTACTTTTCCTTCCAGGAGTTTACTAAGATAAATAGCCGTACTCTCTCCCTCTAGGGTGGGAGAATTGGCTAGGATCACTTCTTTTATCTGCTCATTTTCCAGACGCTTTACAAGATCATCAATAAAAAGATCCTTGGGCCTTACCCCTTCCAGGGGGGAAATCCTACCGTGGAGTACGTGATATAGACCACGATACTCTCTTGCCCGCTCAATGGCCAAAAGATCTCTTGGGGTATCGACAACACAAATAATGCTACCATCGCGCTTCTCGTTTTGGCATATGCTGCATAGAGCCTCTTCAGAAAGATGGTGGCATCTTTTGCAAAGGCCCAATTTGTTTTTCATTTCTACGATGGCCTTAGCAAGCTCCATGGCTTCTTCTTTTCGCATATCAATAAGACTAAAGGCCATCTTTGATGCGGATTTTTTGCCTACACCGGGAAGGCGGGCAAATTCTTCTATCAGCTTGGTAAGACTCTTTGGATAATCCATCTAGAGGCCCGGGATGTTGAGGCCGCCGGTCACTTTCTCCATACTGCTACCCAGGGCCGCTTCGGTCTTTCTGAAAATCTCATTGACAGCGGTAAGAAGAAGGTCTTGCAACATTTCCTTTTCTTCTGGATCCAAAAGATCATCATCGATACTAATTTCAAGAAGCTCTTTTTTACCATTCATGCGTAGTTTTACAGCTCCTCCGCCCACAGAAACATCAAACTCCAGTTTTTCGGCTTCTTCTTGGGCTTTTAACATATCCTCTTGCATTTTTTGTACTTGTTTCATCATTCCTTGCATGTTCATTCCACCCATATTCGGGTAACCACCACGTTTTTTTGCCACATCTTCCTCCTATTTTATAACAAGTTTCGTGCTATCTTCGCCTAAAAGGCGCTTAAGCATATCCGTTGTTGATTCTTTGGGTTCTTCCCGTGGGACTGGTTGGGGTATTTTTTCTTCTGCTTTTTCTTCTTCTACTGCTTTTACTTCTTCTACTAGATATATATCTTCTTTTACTTCTTGTTCTATATCTTTGATTTTTTCTTTTCTTGCTTCTTCTTTGACTTGTTTATTTATAGCTACGGGTATTTCTTTTTTTACTTCTGCCGTTTCTTCCTTTACTCCTTCTTCTTGCTCAGTCTTGGGGCTATCTCCCTCTATATGGGCAAAAAGTCTAAGTTTTCTTCCGAAGATTTCTTCAATAAGGGGCGAGAGAATTTCCAGTTTATCTCTTTTCATCAGAGCGTCGCGATGGATGCGATATTGGGGGCCAAAGCGCAGATGAATGCTCTGATCATCAATTTCTTCTACCACCGCGGCAGAAAGATAGGCTTCGATAACAATATGGCTGTCATCTTTTAAGCGTCTTAAAAGCTTTTCCCAGTAGTACTGTACCCTTGATAGATCAATGGGACCCTGGGGAATCTCTTCTTCTTCAATGCGCTGAATCTGTCTTTTTTCCACGACTTTTTTCATCTCCACACTGCTTTGAATGGGCCGAGTCGCAGATACCTGTATTAAGGCCATTTCCAAAGTAAGCCTGGGTAGATTGCTTAGGCGTAGCTTTCTTGAAGCCTCATCAAAGACCTCTAGGGACAGTAGAAGTTCTTCTTCTTTAATGTGACGATAATCCTCCTTGTACTTTTCCACAGAAAAACCAAGGTAGGAAACAAGGGCTTTTTCATCCATCATCCTCGATAGGAGAATTCCCCGTAGAAATGAGAGGATCTCTGTAAAGATCATGCTGATCTCTTTTCCTTCTTTTAGAATTTCGCCCAAGGTAGAAATGGCTCCATCGAGATTTCCTGAATATAGGCTAAGTAAAAGTTCATGGGTGCGCTCTCTACCTAAAAGACCCAGGCTCTCCTGCACAGCCTTTACCGTAAGGTTTCCCCTAGCCATGGCAAAGCATTTATCCATTAGGGTAATGGCGTCCCTTAGAGCGCCACCGCCGTGTTCACTTATAAGTTCAAGGGCTTCCTTTTCGTAAATGACCCCTTCCATCTCACAAATTTTTGCAAGGCGCTCTACCATTGCTTCCCTCTCAATACGCTTAAAACTATAGCGCATACAGCGGGAAAGAATGGTCTCGGGGATTTTATGGAGTTCTGTGGTGGCAAGAATAAAAATTACTGAGGCAGCGGGCTCCTCCAGTGTTTTAAGCAGAGCATTAAAGGCACTGGTGGAGAGCATCTGGACCTCATCGATTATATAGACCTTATATTTACTGCCAGCGGGAAGAAAACGCGCATTTTCCCGTAGCTCTCGGATATCATCGACGCCATTATTACTCGCAGCATCCATTTCCACCACATCAAGGGAGAGGCCTTTTTTAGCGCTTATGCAGCTGTCGCAAACTCCACAGGGATTGCCTTGCTCTGGATTGAGACAATTTACGGCCTTGGCAAAGACCTTGGCCATGGAGGTTTTTCCCGTTCCACGAATACCGCTAAAAAGATAGCAATGGCCAAAGGTTCCAGTTTTTACCTGATAGAGTAGACTCTTGGTAATTTCATCCTGCCCGGCAAAATCATAGAAATCTTCCGGGCGGTACTTTCTGTATAGGGCTAAATAGCTCATCTTCCCTCCTGGCTTTATAGAAAAAAAGTCCGGTTGCCAGACTCCTTTCTATCATACCATAAACTCAGCGGCGGTTGTATTTCTTCCGGGCAAATTCCAGGGCAATGAGGTCATCCCTAAAGGGTACTCTTTTCATTCCTTCTACGGTGATAAAGGGTTCACTGCCGCGGCCGGAAAGAAGCACCACGTCACCGGGCTCACTAACCTCGATGGCATGTTCAATGGCATCTCGTCTTTCCAAAAACTTTTTATAGTTTTTATGGGTAATGCCTTTTTCCAACTCATCCACCAGGCGCTGACGATCATCATCGCCGGGATGATTGTTGGTAAATACCACATAGTCGGCCGCCGAAGAAATGCGTCCCATTTTAGGTGCCTTGGTGATGTCCCTGCCCATGCCCCACATGGCTGTTAGCAAGATTAATCTTTTGGTAACCAGGGGCTTAACGGCGTCCAGAAGTCTTTCCAAACCATCGGGAGTCAGGGCATAATCCACAAGTAGAGTAATGGGAAGTTCCTCTTTACCTATAAACTGGAGTCGCCCTTCGATGGGAGGAAGGCTCGGTATCTGCTCAACTATAGCTTCCATGGCAAAACCTTTAAGCCAAAGGCTCATCAGAGCGCACAGCAGGTTCTCCACATTGATTTTTCCAAGATAAGGTGAGTTAAGCTTAAACTCTCCTTCGGGGCATTTAAGCGTGAAAAGGGTGCCCTGGGGGCCCTCTTCAATGTCGCCGGCAAAAAACTCCGCCCGGGGATCTTTTAAAGAGAACTCTAGGATTTCATAACCGGTTTCCATGCGCATTTCCTTTAAGAAGGGATCATCGCCATTTAGGATTACGTATTTTTCCCGGCTTAAATCACTGCCCATTTGAGACAGGAGCATACCCTTGGTATAGCCATAGTGATAGATATCTCTGTAAAAATCCAAATGCTCATGGCTCAAATTGGTAAAAATCGTTATATCATAGTCAATCCCTGCGGTTCTTCCAAGACTCAGAGCATGACTGCTAACCTCCATAACCATATGCCTAGCCTTTTGTTTACTGGCCTGGGCAAACTGCCTGGTAAGAAGAGTAGTCTCCGGTGTGGTGTTAATATTGAGAACTTGCTCTTCTCCTACACAAAAACCATTGGTGCCGATAATGGCTGACTTCTCCTCCAGTAGACCCAACAGACTATGGATCATTGTGGCAGTGGAAGTTTTTCCGCTGGTTCCTGTTACACCCACTACATTCATCTTTGTACTGGGAAAGTCATAAATATACTGGGCCATAAGACTCGCCACTCTGGGAGTATCCTGGACAACCAAAAGACCCACGTCCTGGGGAAGCTCAAGGTAGCGGTCTGCTACAACAAAGCGGCAACCCTGGGCCAGGGCGCCGGGTATAAATTTGTGGGAGTCCACATTAAAGCCCACTCTGGCCACAAAAACCCAGCCCTCACGGGCTTCTCTGGAATCCAGAGTAATATTACTTACCTCTTCTGGAAAATTTCCATAGCAAGTTTTAACCTTAATCCGAGAAAGAAGCAGATCAGTTTTCATCGCACTCACCTAAAAATAGTTTCTCTAGTTCCAGAGGCTCTACATAAAGGCCTTCCTTATAAACTCGCATATTGCCTCCGGAAATTTCATCGATAAGGGCCACTTTCTTTTCCTTACCAATGCGGCCATATTCAAATTTCATATCATAGAGTTCAAGGCCTTTTTTAGCTAGGTCATCGCGGATAATTCCACCGAGTTTTCTCGTTATGGTGCTAAGCTCATCGTATTCATCTGCCCTCATAATGCCCAGCACAGAAAGCCCCTCTTTTGTAATGAGTGGATCTCCCCGGCCATCGTCCTTTAGGGTAAACTCCACATAGCCATCCAGATCCATGCCTTCTTTAGCATAGAGGCCATAGCGGCGAATAAAGCTGCCTAGGGCTTTGTAGCGTAGAATCACCTCTACCCCATGGCCAAAGCTCTCGGCGGGGTGAACCGTCATAGTATTCTCACTCAAATTTGACTCCACATAATGGGTTAAAATCCCCAGGGCATTAAATTTCTCGTAAAAATACCTACTCATTCGAAGGCCTGCTTTTCCTGCGCCTTCCATAATAAGACCCACTTGATTGGCACCAGGATCGAAGGCGCCATCACTGCCTGTCACATCATCTTTAAAGTGAAGTTTATAAAGACCGTTTTCGAGCTCATAGAGGTCCTTTGTTTTTCCTTTTATTATTAATTTCATCTTGCACCTCATTTCTCTTTAATTTTACCAATTTA
>JAAYGQ010000006.1 GCA_012727635.1 Tissierellia bacterium
AAAGGAGGTTTCCCATGGCACCAGTAGTCGCCATAGTAGGTAGACCTAATGTTGGTAAGAGCACCTTTTTTAATAAAATGGTGGGAGCGAGAATTTCAATAGAAGAAGATACACCCGGTGTAACCCGCGACAGGGTTTATGGTCGAGCAAACTGGCTTGGACAGAATTTCACCCTGATTGATACTGGAGGCTTAGATCCCAAAAGTGAAGATTTGCTTTTGAGTGAGATTCGTAATCAGGCTGAAACCGCCATTGAAGTGGCGGATGTCATTGTTTTTATGGTGGATGCTAAGGCCGGGCTTACCCATGATGATAAGGAAATTGCGCTGATACTCAGGCGAGCTCGAAAGCCTGTGCTTTTGGTAGTCAATAAAATAGATAATTTCAAAGATGAGAATTTAAGCTATGATTTTTATGAACTGGGCTTTCCAACCATTGGAATAAGCAGTGTAAACATGCTTAACTTTGGCGATCTTCTCGATCAAATATTGGAGCTCATCCCTGCGGAGAAGTTTGAAGAAGAAGATGAAGATATAATTAAAATGGCCATCGTAGGCAAACCCAATGTGGGTAAATCCTCTCTGGTAAATGCCCTTTTAGGGGAAGAACGGGTTATTGTATCCAATATTCCTGGCACGACCAGAGAAGCCATCGAGACGACTTTTGAAAAGGATGGAACACGTTTCCTTTTAACCGATACTGCCGGAATTCGGCGCCGTAAGAATATCAATGAGAACATAGAACACTACTCAGTGCTCAGAAGTTTCGGAGCTATAGAGCGAAGTGATATTACCATTTTAATGGTGGACGCCCAGGAAGGCTTTACTGAGCAGGACAAAAAAATCATTGGTTTTGCCCATGATGAAGGCAAGGCGATTATAGTTCTTGTCAATAAATGGGATTTGATTGAGAAGGATAATAAGACATACAACCAATGGAAAAATAATTTTCATATCGAGTTCCCCTTTCTAAAATATGCACCGGTAGAACTTATTTCAGTAACTAGAAAAGAAAGACTACAGCGCATACTTCCAATGGTTGAACATGTTTATGAAAATGCTCATAGAAGAATTACTACTGGTCAGCTGAATGAATTGATAAATGAAGTCGTTCTTTTGCATCCTATGCCCCAGGACAAAGGCAAGAGCTTGAAAATCTATTACGCAACCCAAAGTCAAGTTTCTCCTCCTACCTTTGTGCTATTTATTAACCAAGAGAAATTAATGCATTTCTCTTATTTAAGGTATCTTGAAAACAGAATTCGTGAAAATTTTGATTTTGAAGGAACCCCCATCCGTTTTATCTTAAAAGAAAAACGAGGAGACAAATGATCATTACCGTTTTAGGTGGAGGCAGCTGGGGAACAGCCATGGCTGTTCATCTTGCACAAATGGGTCATCAATTGAGACTCTATGTGCGCAGTGAAATAAAGGCAAAACAAATAAGAAAGACCAGAAGGAATTCCGATTATCTGGGTGATATTTATTTACCTGAGAATATCTTTGTTTGTTCTTCTGTTGAGCAGGCTCTTAGTGGCGCCCAGCTTATCATTGGTGCCATTCCGGCTCAAGCCATGGAGAGTTTCTATAAAGAAAATTGTGGAGCTTTAGAGGGTTTACCCTATGTAAGTTTGAGTAAGGGTATCACCAATGATAAACTTGAAACCATGGAGCAACTTTATAAACGCTACTATCCTCAAGGGCTTTTTGCCGCTCTTAGTGGACCATCCCACGCCGAAGAAGTGGCTCGCAAAGTTCCAACAGCTCTGGTGGTTGCCGGCGATGATGAAGCTTTTACAAAACTTGTGCAACATGAATTTAGTAACGAATTTATAAGAATATACCGAAGTGACGATGTTCTTGGTGTTGAATTGTCCGGTGCTTTTAAAAATGTTATTGCCTTAGTTGTAGGTATGGCCGTGGGCTGCGGTCTTGGAGATAATACAAAAGCAGCACTAATGACCAGGGGTATGGCAGAAATATTAAGACTAGCTCTGGCCATGGGAGCAAAGCAAGAGACTTTTTTAGGCCTCAGTGGTTTTGGTGATTTAATTGTAACCTGCACTAGCAACTATTCTCGGAACCGAAGAGCCGGGGAACTCCTAGCTCAAGGCTATAGCGAAGAAGAAGTTAAAAATAAAGTTGGCATGGTAATTGAAGGCCTCTCAACTCTTAGAAGTGTTATACGATTGGCAAAGGACTATCACCAATCCATGCCCATAGCCGAGACACTGGAAAGGGTAATTTCAGGCAATCTTCCCATTGATGAAGCAATGAAAGAATTAATGATGAGGGATTATAAAGAAGAAATATGAGAAATAGAGTTTTGAGCACATTACTTATAACATCGGTGGTGGTAGTTCTTTTGGCTTTTTTCCTCAATACCTTAGGTTTATTTGAGCAAAATCTAAAGACTTATCCTGCTACCATACAAAAATTGAAGGTAGAGCTAGATAAGGATGCCTTCGTTTTCCGCGATGAAATTATTTTAGGAGCCTACGAAGATGGAGAACTTGAATATTTTGTTGAAGAAGGTCAGCGAGTCTATGTGGGCCAGCCCATTGCACGACTTACACCGTCCTCTCTTCCTGAAGAATTTGATAGTTCTGGAGATAAAATAAGCTATACTTTAGATCCTTCTGAGGATTTAATGATAAATATAGAAGGAATACGTTCAAATATTAGAAGCCTGGAAGACGAACTATCCTACTTGGTTAAACAGAATAAGTACGATGAAATCGAAGATGTTAGGCAGCGGCTAAGTTCTCTTTATCTTATTCAGTCAGCCTACAAAGATGGCCAAGGGCTGAGTACTACAAAACCTCTAATCAAGCCCAACTTTGAAAATGGACGTTATACTTATTTCGCCCCTAAGCCAGGACTCATTGGTCTTGAGTCATCAATCTATGATCAACTTTTTAACCTTGATAATATCCATCTTATAAATTATAGTAAATTGAAGGATATTCCTTCCTCAAGTTTTTTAACACAGGTTCACAAGAATCAAGGCTTTATTCGAATTGTCGATAATAAAGAAAGTTTCATAGCTGTTGAACTGACCGAAGCCGAACTTTCATTTTTTGTCGAGGGAGGTTTGTGTACGATTATAATTGACGGTAATAGAATCAGTGCCGAAAATTTTCAGACCTTGCGTACCGAGCAGCAAAGCGGAATGTTATTTCGTATTTTTGAAGACTATCCTACAATGACTTCACAAAGGAAAATAAATGTGAAGCTTATTCCCGAAGAAACAGAGGGGATACTTGTAAAAACCAAGTCGATTCTTGAGCAGGATGGCCAACCGGGTGTGTATATATTAAAGAATAACGGAAGAAAAGTATTTTTGCCCATTAAGATAAAAGGTCATGTTGGCGAAGAAGTAGTTATATACAGCGATTATTTCACTCTAAATAGCGGCGAAAATGCCAATGAAAGTATAGAAACTGTAAATCTTTATGATGAGATTGTGGAGGAACCGTAATGATGAAACAACGTTTAGAAACGCTCTTACAAGATTTAGAAAACAAAGAAGAGAAATTAGGAAGACCCATTAGCCTAGTGGCCGTTTCGAAATTTTATAGCCTGGAAAAAATTGAAGAGTCTATAGGCTATGGTGTTAAGGCCATTGGAGAAAATAAAGCACAGGAGTTTTTAGAAAAGGCTGAAAGTTTGCTGGGAAAGGTTCAGTTGCATTTTATTGGCCATGTGCAAAGAAATAAAGTGCGACAAATTCTCCCCTATGTAGACTTGATTCATTCTGTGGATTCCCTAAGGCTTCTGAAAGAAATACAAAAACAAGCAAAACGCTTGAATAAAATCCAAGAAATCCTCCTGCAAGTCAATATTGCTAAGGAAGAGCAAAAATACGGTTTCTTAGTGGAGGAATTAGATGAGGCCTTGGCAGTGGTTGATAAATCAACAAATGTTAAGGTTGTGGGTATGATGATGATGGCTCCTTTTTCAGAAGATCCTGAAGAAGTGCGAGTTTATTTCAAAGAAATGTCGGTTCTCTTTGACCTTTACAAAGAAAAACATTATAATAATGTAGATATGGGCATTCTTTCAATGGGTATGTCCGGTGATTATGAGGTTGCTATTGAAGAAGGAAGTACAATGGTACGCATTGGATCAGCAATCTATAAAGAGGAGGAGTAATGAATAGTTTTGGAAACAAAGTAAAATATTTTTTTGGTTTAGAAGGTGAAGAAGAGCAGGATTTTCGAGAAGAAAAGGAAATGACTCCTGGGGGAGATTACAGCCCTTCAAGCACTACAGAAAGACTTGCACCAAGGGAGCATTCCCGAGGCTATCGTGAAGTGAGAGAAAATCCCGTCGAACGTCCCATTGAACGTCAGGTTGAGAGCAAGCTTGTTATTTGCAAGTACACTCCCCTGGATCATAGGGAAACCATGTCGATGATTGATGATGTTCGATCTGGACGTCCAGTTATTATAAATTTCCAAGAAACGGAAGATTTTGTCGCAGCAAAGATAATAAACATCTGCGAAGGGGCTGCCTATGCTCTTGATGCCGATATAATGAAAATCGCCAGTGATATTTTTATTATCGTACCCAAGGGAGTTGATGTTAGAAGTCATATCCCAACAAAGCCTCAGCCCTCGGAAGAAGCCAACGATGAATTTGATCTTGGGTAATCTTCTTCTGCGTTTTATTCGAATCCTGGAGTTTTTTCTATTCGCCAGGGCAATAAGTTCATGGTTTATAAGAAACCCAGCGAATCCGATTTACCAGTTACTTATTATGTTAACCGAACCTTTTTTAGGTCCGATTCGCAGTGCACTGAGCAAAATACAAACCGGTGGCTTCATCGATTTTTCAGTTTTAGCCGGATATATTTTACTAGAGATTCTGTCTTGGCTCGTCCTTCAGGCCATGATAGCTTAATGAAGACGGGATGCAGATATTTCTTTTTTTCAGAGAATTGGCGGTGGGTGCAAGCCATAAAAAAGAATTCTGCGTTATCACTTCTTACCACTCCCTTCTCGGGCGCCTTACCTACGTTACAGGTCATTTAAGCGGCCTTTGGCAAATAGGGTGGTACCACGTATATGCGTCCCTATACAGGGGCTTTTTTTATTTTATAGGAGGAATTATGTATCAACCACTGAGTAAAGAAAAGAATTTTGATGCTGAAAAACAACAGCGCAAATACTGGGATGATTTAAATCTCTTACAGCGCACACTGGATTTACGTGAAGGTGAAAAACGTTTCGTCTTTTATGAAGGTCCTCCCACAGCCAACGGAAAACCAGGATTACACCATGTACTGGCAAGAACATTAAAGGACTCCATCTGTCGTTACAAAGTAATGAAGGGCTTTTATGTTCGAAGAAAAGCCGGTTGGGATACCCACGGACTACCGGTAGAAATTGAAGTGGAGAAAAAGCTGGGTATTTCCAACAAACAAGAAATTGAAGCCTATGGCATTGCTGAGTTCAATAAACAGTGCCGAGAGTCGGTCTTTGAGTATGAAGAATACTGGAGAAGACAATCCGAAGAGATGGGTTATCTAATCGACATGGATCATCCCTATGTTACCCTTGAAAATGACTATATTGAATCTGTCTGGTGGATTTTAGATCAATTCTACAAAGGGGGCATGATCTACGAAGGACACAAAATTTTACCCTATTGTTCTCGTTGTGGAACCGGTCTTGCTTCCCACGAAGTAGCCCAGGGCTATAAAGAAATAAAACAAGAAACCGTAACCGTTGCCTTCAAAAGAAAAGACAAGGATGAATATTTTCTTGTTTGGACGACAACACCCTGGACCCTTGCCAGTAATGTTTTACTAACCGTTCATCCTAATGTAAGCTATGCCCGGGTAAAACAAGGAGAGAATGTTTACATAATTGCTGAAAATCTGATTTCATCGGTTATGGGCGAAGATGTAGAGATTATTGAAACTTTTCCTGGTAAAGAGCTGGAGTATGTTGAGTATGAGCAGCTAATGCCCTTTATGATCCCGGATAAGAAAGCTTTTTTTGTCACTTTGGCAGAATATGTTACCACGGAAGATGGTACCGGAATTGTTCATACAGCTCCTGCCTTTGGTGAAGATGACTATAATACAGGGATGGCTTATAATGCCCCCATCATTCAGCCAGTTAATCTTGAAGGTAAATATATAGACACTCCTTGGAAGGGAATGTTTGTTATGGATGCCGATCCAGAAATTATTATATGGCTTCGCGAGCAGGGTCTATTGTATAAAAAGCAGAGAATGGTTCATAATTATCCTCATTGTTGGCGATGCGATACACCTCTTCTTTATTATGCAACAAGCAGCTGGTACATTCGCATGAGCGATCTTAGAGAAGAACTGGTAGCCAATAACAATACCGTCAATTGGTATCCCGATTATATAGGGGAGAAGCGCTTTGGTCACTGGCTTGAAAATGTCAAGGACTGGGCAATTTCACGGAGCCGTTATTGGGGAACTCCTATGAATATTTGGACCTGTGAGTGCGGCCATCAGGAATCCATAGGCAGTGTGGAAGAACTCAAAAGGCGATCTAAGAAGCCCCTAGGAGACATCGAGCTCCATCGTCCCTATGTCGATGATATTGTTTTTAGCTGCCCAGACTGCGGTGAAGATATGCACAGGGTTCCCTATGTCATAGACGTTTGGTTTGACTCGGGGAGCATGCCCTTTGCTCAGCTACATTATCCCTTTGAACATAAGGATGACTTTGATGAGTATTTCCCTGCAGATTTTATTTGCGAAGGGATAGACCAAACCAGAGGATGGTTCTATTCTTTAATGGCTATTTCTACCTTTATTATGAAAAAGAGCCCCTTCAAAAACGTTCTTGTCAACGATATGCTCCTGGATAAAGAAGGCAAGAAGATGAGTAAATCCAGAGGAAATATTGTGGACTCCTTCGAGATATTCCGAGAGCATGGAGCCGATTCCTTGCGATGGTATTTAAATTACTCCTCGCCGGCTTGGCAACCCACACGCTTTGACATGTCAGGACTTGTAGAAGTTCAAAGTAAATTCTTTGGTACCTTAAAAAATATTTATTATCTCTTTAGCCTCTATGCTAATTATGATGATCTGGACGTGGCCAGTCTTGATGTCCCCTTGGAAAAGAGAAGCCTTCTGGACCGCTGGATACTGACAAGACTCCATCAGCTTATTAAAGAAGTTACGGCCAGCTACGAAGCCTATGATTTGACCAGAGTCACTAGAAATATTCAGAACTTTGTTGATGAAGATTTCTCCAATTGGTATATTCGTCGCAGTCGTAGACGCTACTGGAAAGAGGGCATTGATGAAGACAAGGCCAGTGTCTTCTTAACGACCTATGAGGTACTTTTAGCCGTGGTTCAGATGTCGGCCCCCGTGGCACCCTTTTTAACCGAGGAGATTTATCGTAAGCTAACCGGTGAGACCTCCGTACATCTGAGTGACTTTCCTATACTAAATTCAGAGCTAATTGACGATAGCCTTGATGAGCGTATGGAACTGGTTCGTAAAATTGTTAACCTAGGTAGATCGGTGCGCGAATCCGTGGGGATTAAGGTTCGTCAGCCCTTAGCCAGAGTGTTAGTAGATCATCAACATCAATCACTGCTAGAAGGTCTGGAGCCTATTATTTTCGAAGAGCTCAATGTTAAGGAACTGGAGTACGTAGAGAATATTAGTAATTATGTTGATTTTGTTTTAAAACCCAATTTCCCTATTCTTGGTCCTATGTTAGGTAAGAAAATGGGTGCATTCCAAAAAGCCCTTAGAGCCGCCGATGCAACAGAACTTGGACTTAAACTCAGAGCGGGAGAAAATCACCAGTTAATGGTTGAAGATGAAATGGTTGAACTAACGCCTGAACTTGTAGAGATTCAAGTACTAGCGAAGGATCAATTTCAAGTTCAAACCCAGGATTCACTCTTTGTAATACTGGATACAAAGCTCGATGATGAACTTAGGGCTGAGGGTTACGCCAGGGAGTTTATATCGAGAATCCAGCAACTTAGAAAACAAAGCGATTTCGAGGTAGCCGATAGAATAGAAGTGTCCTATACCTCTACTCCGGAATTTGAAGAAGCTGTAGAAGTTCATCGTGATTTTATCATGAAAGAAGTATTAGCAGAAAAACTCCAGAGCCAGGCCAATCAAGGCGAAGAGTATGTTCTTAATGAGCAACCTACAACCCTAGAGATTAAAAAATGTCTTTAAAAATTATCGGAACAGAGCCAGGCCAGCGCCTGGATCTGTTCCTTTCCTCGAAAATCAGTTTTTCTAGATCCCAGATTCAAAACCTCATTCATCAGGGCCATGTTCTGGTTAATGGATCTACTGTTAAAAAGAATTATCTTCTTTGTGGTGGAGAAGAGATTAAAATAGACCTTCCTGAGATTGAAGAGCTTAAAGCTGAAGATATAAAACTGGATATAATTTTTGAAGATGAATTTTTGGCTCTAATTAACAAACCTCCAGGGCTTAGTATGCACCCCGGAAGCGGTCAAATTGAAGGAACGCTTGTTTCGGGTCTTTTAGCTTTAGGTTGGCCTTTATCGAATCTTGGCGGGGAAGAAAGGCCGGGAATTGTTCATCGCCTGGATAAGGGAACCTCGGGACTTGTGCTTATTGCTAAAGACAATGCAACCCACGAATTTCTAAAAAATGAAATTCAACAAAGACATATCCAACGAAGCTATCTAGCCCTTGTAGAAGGGGTGCCTAAATGGGATAAACTTGATGTTGAGGGATTTATTCAGCGCAATCCAAAAAAACCCACAAGCTTTCGAATGGGTGAATCGGGGCGATACTCAAAGACTAGCTTTACTATGAAAGAGAATCTTGGGAATTATGCCTTACTTGAGTGCCTTCTGGATACAGGAAGAACTCATCAGATTCGAGTTCATTTAAAAAGTATTCATTTCCCCGTCGTCGGAGATTTGGTATATGGTTCAAAGAAAACTTCAAAAAAAATCACCCATCAAATGTTACACGCTAAAAGACTGGACTTCAACCATCCTAGAGGACAGAGAATGTCTTTTTGCGCACCTCTACCGGAAGAATTCGCTGAATTTTTAAATAAGATAAGAAAAACCGGATCAAAATGATCCGGTTTAAAAAACTTTGTCAACAAAATTTACAGGGTGATTATTCATTGCAATATCCTCTTATAGGTGTATAATAATTCTGAAATGCTACTGTGGCTCAGGGGTAGAGCAACGCACTCGTAATGCGTAGATCGAGGGTTCGAATCCCTCCAGTAGCTCCAAGGACCTTCGGGTCCTATTTTTTTTCGTAGGGAAGTATTTCTTCAGAAATAGCACTAACGTTAAGCCTACTTTCTCCGTGATAATTCACATAGCCCGGAGCCGAAGCCTTTGGTTTTTTTACTTTAGATAGGCTGGTATAGTCCACGGTGACCAGATCTCCCTTTGCTCTAGAATAATAGGAGGCGAGTTTAGCGCCAAAGATGAGAGCTTCCTGGGACGCTTTACCGGCTTCCTCATGGAGTATTACATGGCTACCGGGAATATTCTTTGCATGAAACCAAAGAAAGTCATTATTCTTCACTTTTCTTCTTATCTCATCGTTTTGTTTGTTGTTTTTCCCCACTTCATAACGTAAACCCAAATAAACAAAAACCCTTGGGCGGGCCGGTAGTGGCTTCGCCCTTTTTTGTTTTTGAATCAGTTTAAGATCTTCCAGTTCTGAATAAAGGTCATCAACCTCCGAACTGGAATCCACCTGTTCTACGTCATAAAGTAGCTGCTGTAAACTAAATTTTTCTTCCTTGGCCAAGCTAAGCTGATTAACAAGAGCCGGTCTACTACGGCTGAGTTTTTCATACTTCTTATAATAACTCTGGGCATTTTCCAGGGGGGTTTTCGTGATATCTAAATCAATGATTAGTGGTTTATTCTCATAATAATCAATAACTTCAACTTTATCACTTTTTCCTTTTATTTCATGAAGATAGGCCAACAGAAGTTCGCCTTTATGCTTATAACTTTCCGCTTCTTGGGTTTTTTCGAGATTTTCTTCCAATTTACTTATTTTATCATCGGTCACACGCAATCGGTTAAGAAGGATTTTTTGTGCGTGGCGTAGTTTTTTCGTTTTACTTTTTTCCGAGCCATAATAGGCATCCAGCAGGGAAGAAAGGTCGGGATAACTTAGGCTTCTTCTTTTTGGATTGCGGAATTGATGAAAATCCGAACTGTCTCCGTAATTATCGAGATAGATAGTAAAATCTCTAGCACAAGAAATCCAGCTGTGTATTTCTCCTACGGATTTTGAAAGTAGTTCTTCGGGGAGTAACTTTATAAGTTTTTTGTAAAATCCCGCATAATTTAGAATATCCTCTGAAGGAGCGCTAGAGCCTGTGGGATCTTCTTTTGATTGAAGAAGAGCTTCATATTTTCTTCCGGGTCTTATAACATGCTCACTGGGAGCTTCGAAGGGTGTAGTTTTATAAGAATAAAGAATGGTGTTTTCTTCATCGGTAATAATAGCATTGCCGTGCCTTCCCATAAGCTCAAGGTACAAATTATAGACGACACTATCATAGGTAACTGATTTTCCTTGAAAGCTCAGGCAAAGGGTACGATCATTATTGATTTGCTCACAAGATATCAACTTTGCACCCTCAAGATTCTTTCTAAGGGCTAGTAAAAAAGGTTGGGGTAAATCTTGAGTTTCTGATTTTGCAGTAAGTAAGCGTCCGTGACACTTTTGCGGTGATAGATCAATAAGTAAAAAAGCACTGCTTTTAAATTTCATTAAAAAGGATTGATGGTTCCGAGACCATATTTTTTGCATACGAAATCCAACGAGATTTTCGTTGATTTCCTCCGCTAAACTTGATACGAGATAATGATCAAACATTTCCACCTCCAATGGAAGTATAGCACGGTCTATAAGTTAACAGAGAGATATTTATATACAATTACAATGTTCACACATTTTGACTACAATCAATTGACAATTCTTGATAATAAGTCTAAAATTGATTTAGGTATGACAAAAAACTTTGGAGAAAACATGGAATTTGAAGATTACAAGGCTATTTTAAGAAGAAAACTTACCAGTACATATGATCTCAGTGATAATTATGAAATAAATGGGCTGTTCTTTGATCTCTATGGCAACTATCATATGAGAACCGAGCGTTATCTTGCTACGAAAAAAGCCGTCGTCTATGGTATGGAAAACAATGACTATTTATTCGTTAAACATCACGAGGATTTAAATCCTGTGGATCTGGCAAACTATCTTACTTGGACAAAAGAAAGCTTAAAGCTTATCGTTTTTCCCCATAGGGAGCATATGTCCTCAACCATAACTTTAGTTTGTGTTGTGGAAAATGATTTAGATGAAGAGCTTATCAAGCAAATAAGAAAGAGCAAATATCACAGAGGTTTTTCCTTGGGCTTTAAGGGATGGTTTGATCTACGTTTGGCGGTCTATAGTCTTAAGAACCATTCTCTAGTGACAAATAAAAAAGGAAGGGAGGTTAAAGGTTTATTTTTGTAAGTTGTATTTATTATTATATCTATAAATTATTTTATTAGGAGGAAAAAATGAACGCATTTTGGCTTATCATTGTTAGTATCATTCTGTTCTTAGGCGCCTATGCAACCTATGGTAAATGGTTGGGAGAGCAGTGGGGGGTTGATAATACAAGACCTACACCGGCTCACACAATGGAAGATGGCATCGATTATATTCCTACCAAACCTGCCGTCTTGTTAGGTCATCACTTTTCATCAATTGCAGGTGCAGGCCCAATAAATGGCCCAATCCAGGCAGCTATTTTTGGATGGGTACCGGTACTTCTGTGGATTATTATCGGAAGTATTTTCTTTGGCGGTGTCCATGACTATGGTTCCCTAGTGGCTTCTATTCGACACAAAGGAAAGAGTATTGGTGAAGTTATTGGCATTAATATGGGACACAGCGGGAAAATGCTGTTTTCTGCCTTTGCCTGGCTCACTCTTCTGCTAGTTGTAGCAGCCTTTACCAATATTGTTGCAAACACCTTCGCCACAGTCCCTGAAGCTGCCTCGGCCTCTATGATGTTTATAGTATTAGCTGTTGTTTTTGGCTATGCTGTATACCGTAAAGGTGTTCCAATGGGCATAGCCACTGTTATTGGAGTAGCTATTCTATTTTTCTGCGTTTATCTAGGAAGAATTTTCCCTCTTACTCTTTCTGTTGACACATGGATTATCCTACTTATGGTTTACATATTTGTGACCTCCATAGCACCAGTATGGATTCTGCTTCAACCTAGAGACTATCTCAATTCCTTCTTGCTCTATGCCATGATTGCTGGAGCTGTAGTAGGGATCGTCATTTACAGACCCAGTCTTCAACTCCCAGCTTTTACTGGATTTATTGTAAATAAGCAGTGGCTTTTCCCCATGCTCTTTGTTACGGTAGCTTGCGGGGCCATTTCCGGCTTTCACTCCCTAGTGGGCTCGGGTACCACATCAAAACAACTTGACACAGAACACGACGCTAAACTTATTGGCTACGGTGGTATGCTAATAGAAGGAGTTTTGGCTGTCATTGCTCTTATTACAGCTGCCTATATTAGCCAAAGTGAACTGGGAGAGCTCCTTAAAGGGAGTCCGGTAAATGTATTCAGCTCCGGTGTTGGCGTTTTTATGGAAAAATTTGGCATTCCCTTTGCCGTAGGGAAATCCTTTGTTGCTCTAGCGGTTTCAGCTTTTGCTCTTACTAGTCTTGACACCGCTACCCGCCTTAACCGCTTTATCTTCACAGAATTCTTTGAAAAAGAGGGGGCTAAAAAACAATCCATTCTTACAAATATGTATGTTTCTACCGCCGTTACTGTACTTATAGGTGGCTACTTAGCTAAAGGTGGTTTTGCGAAAATTTGGCCCATCTTCGGTTCAGCCAATCAACTTCTTGCTGCTCTTTCTTTACTGGCTATTGCTGTTTGGCTTAAAAATACCGGTAAAAATTACAAGATGCTGGTTGTCCCCATGGTCTTTATGCTAGGTGTAACACTGTTTGCCCTAGTATTCCTGATTAAAAACAATATTGCTGCTCAAAATTGGATTCTCGTGTTCTTCCCGGTTTTACTATTTATTCTAGCTCTTGTATTGGCAGTTCAAGGCTACAAGATTGTCTTCGCAAAGGATAAAGAGTGAAGCTGATTCTTGATGAAGCGGCTCGCAAGTTTTTAAAAAATAAGAGCTCGGTTAAGCATGTTACAATTTCTATATTCGAAGCCTGCAATTCTTGAGTTCCCCTGCGCGAATCGGTGATTTCGCTGGAAAAGCCCAAGGACAATAAATCCTATGAAGTTTTGGAATTAGAAGGGGTTACCTATTATATAGATCCTCTGATATGGGAAAGAAACGAAAAGATTTATCTTTCTCGAAAAAACTTTTTCGGAGTACGCTATTTAGCCTTAAAGAACGCAAAACTCTAGGAGGTCTTCGGACCTCCTATTTTTATAGCTTTAGGATCGCATGCTGAAGATTATGATTTACTACAGAAGTTGAGTAGATGGTTAAACCTTTAGCAAGAGGAGCCAAATCCCTTTGATTTAATCGTAAAAACCGAAGGTTAAAAAGTAAATAGGATTTTTTTAAAGAGGTCTAAATTAGAGGAATTTAAAACAGATTACTCCTTTAACTCCATTGCAAAGCTTAGGCTAGGATGGTAAAGTAACCTCAGGAGTTACAATGAAAAAAATTATATGTCTTCTAATAATATCTACTTTTATTCTAAGTGGTTGTGTCAAGGAAAAAGCCTATGAAATAAATTTCTTCGCCTTCGATACTTTGGTAGAACTGAAGATTTATCAAGGGGGAAGCCAAAAAATTCTTGCTGAATTAAAGGAAGAAGCCCTTAGACTTGAAAAACTTTTAAATATTCATGATGAGAAGAGTGGGATTTCCCAGCTTGAAGATAAAGCCCTAATACAGGGAGAACTGTCAGAAGTTCTTCAACTTTCCGATGAAATGAAAGAGAATACTGTGGGGGCCTTTGATCCATATTTAAGAAGAGTTTCTGCTCTTTGGGCCTTTGGTACGCCCCAGGAGAGTATTCCCGCAAGAGCAGATATAGAGCAGTTAATAGTCCTAAAAGACGAGGAGTCCGTGGAAGATTTAGATTTTGGAGGAATTGCCAAGGGTTATGCAGCCAACCGCCTACTGGCTCTGGCAAAAGACAGGGGTGTAAAAAGCGCTCTATTTAATCTTGGTGGCAATATCATTACCCTAGGAGACTATCAAAAAGGCTCTTTTACCATAGGCCTTCAAGATCCTTTAAATGATACAGGAGAAATTCTGGGTGTCATTCAAATGAAGGAGAATTCCGCCGTTACCAGTGGTGCCTACCAGCGTGGTTTTACAGTGGATGGCCTTCGCTATCATCATATATTGGATCCTTCCACAGGCTATCCAGTTCAGGGAGATCTTTTAAGTGTGACTCTGGTACTAGCGGATTCTGCTAGGGCCGATGCCTATAGTACGGCACTTTTTGTTATGGGTTTTGATAAGGCCAAGGACTATGCCACCCAACATGCTCTACCTGTTGTCCTAGTCAGGGAAGATAGAGCAGTACTAGTTCTCAATGCAAAGGATTTTAAATTTGAACTGAGAAATGACAACTACCACTTGATAGAGGAGCGGTAAAACGCTATGATTTTTTCCTTCTAATCTTCTTTGTCGTTTTAGGTGCTGTATTACGATTTATTGCACCTCTCGCACAAAAGAGAGAAAATCTTTTTATTTATCGCCAGGGATAACTCCTTGGCTAGTCCCCTTTAGATAAAGATCGTATTCTTGATTTTAAATTAGATGAATCCATGAATCAGATTAGCATCCAGGGCGGTGAGGTGAGGATGAGAGCGACAACTGCTACAATCGTCACTGCCTTGAGCATAGGGCAATTTCTAAAAGGGGAGAAGCATTGTCTGCCTTCCCCATGCTTTTGTTCTTGTGAACAAGGGTGTAGAGGAGGAAATCCAAGGTGTCTTCAACTAAAAAACTACCAGCTCTATCGATATTTTTGTCCATAGGACTTATTCTTAATGTATAGAGAGGTTTTTAGCACTGAGACGGGAATACCCGGGTTAAAGCTAGGGCTGAGTAATAATGTTATCCTTGTTGTTTTGTTTTTTCTCACGCCGAGAGATGCGCTGCTTTTTTTCACTGGGGTGCTTATTTCAAACTTTTTCATGTTGAGTTTTAACAGTTTTTTTATAGTTTAGTGGGAGGAACTCTTAGTTTTATTGCTATGGCAATCAACTTTCCTTATATTAATAAGATTTTTCGATTTATGGTGTCAGTCCCTTGGATGCGTTTTTTCCTAATAGCGGTCAGGTGATTGGTTTGCCTATTTTTAGAAATCTTTTCAGATTGCCCTGGCCTATCATCTGCTACTCATTTAGATGGGATCTTTGTCGGTAGTTCTTAGGGTACTATTGCTAAGAAAATGTCAAATATTCTAGGATCTCATTCTTTAGTGATAAACAATAAAAAAGGGGGTATAGATTCATCAGAAGATTAAAAGGAGGTAAGGATGAGTTTAAAACGTACACCACTATATAACAAGCACAAAGAAGCCGGTGCCGACGTCGTGGAGTTTTTTGGTTGGGAAATGCCTATGACCTACACAAAACTTAGCGAGGAGCATGAGGCTGTTCGTCGTGCAGCAGGTCTTTTTGATGTCTCCCATATGGGGGAGATCTATGTTGAGGGTAAGGATAGCGCCGTATTTATGAAAAAGATGTTTTCGAACAATCTAGAAAAAGTTGCAGACGGTGCCATAGCCTATGGATTTTTCCTCAACGAAAAGGGAGGAATTGTCGATGACCTTCTTGTTTACAGAAGAAATGAGAATTCCTATCTATGCGTAGTCAATGCTTCGAATACTGACAAAGATGATGCTTGGCTTCGAGCACACCAAGAGGGTTTTGATATCAGTATTGATAATCGTAGTGATGATATCGCTGAGGTTGCTATCCAAGGGCCTAAAGCCCAAGAGATTTTACAAAAAGTGACGGATTTTGACCTAGATACCCTACCGTTTTTCCATTTTAAGGAAGACATTGTGGTTGCTGGAGTTTCTTGTTTAATCTCAAGAACCGGATATACCGGTGAAGATGGATTTGAAATTTATTTTGGAAATGACGATGCGCAAAAAGTTTGGGATGCACTCTTTGAGGCCGGTGAGGGAGTACTTAAACCCGTAGGCCTGGGTTGTCGAGATACCCTGCGTTTTGAAGCGGCTTTACCCCTTTATGGCAATGAATTGGGTGATGATATTTCTCCACTTGAAGCAGGCTTTGGAATTTTTGTCGATAAAGAAGGTACATTTATTGGCAGCGATGTAATGAGAGCACAAAGAGCAGGAGAGCTAAGCAGAAAACTTGTCGGATTGGAACTGCTTGACAAAGGTATAGCCCGCCATGGTTACCCTGTTTATGATGAAAACGACAAAGAAATCGGATTCATTACCACGGGTTACAAATCTCCAAGTTTGGATAAGGTTATTGCCAACGCCCTTATTGAAAAAGACGGACCCTCCATTGACGATATAGTTTATGTAGGGATTCGCAGCAAAAAAGCTAAAGCAAAAGTAATCAATAAAAGATATTTACACAAAAACACTAAAAAATAATGGAGGAAAAGATGTCAAATTTATTTTTCACAGAAGAGCACGAATGGGTACGCGTTGAGGGAAACAAAGCTTATATTGGAATTTCCAATTATGCACAGTCTCAGCTAGGGGATATTGTTTATGTTGAGTTACCTGAAATGGACGATGAAGTTTCTGTAGGCGACAGTGTTGGAGTGGTTGAGTCGGTAAAGAGTGCATCGGATCTCTTCACACCGGTCTCGGGAACCATCGTAGAGATTAATGAAGATCTTGAAGATTCACCGGAGCTTCTTAATGAGGATGCCATGGCAAATTGGATTGTTGCCATTGAGCTTAGTGAAAAAGAAGATCTTACTTCCCTTATGGATGAAGAAGATTATAAACAGTTTTTAGGAGAGGACGCTTAATGCATCGTTATATACCAAATAATGGTGCCCTCTTACAGGAAATGCTGGAGAAAATTGGCCTTTCCTCTATGGATGATCTATTTGTGGACATCCCCCAGGAGCTCCAATTTAAAGGGGAATTGAATATTCCCGGGGCACTGTCGGAAATGGAACTTCTGGAAAAAGCAACAAAACTTTCTAAAAAGAATAAATCCACCGATGATTTGACATGTTTTCTAGGTGGTGGAGTTTACGATCACTTTGTACCGCTGGTAATAGATCATATCATCTCTAGAAGTGAATTTTATACTTCTTATACACCCTATCAGCCTGAAGTTTCCCAAGGCACCCTTCAAGCTATTTTTGAATACCAAAGCTTAATTACACAATTGACTGGAATGGAAGTAAGCAATGCTTCTATGTATGATGGATCCAATGCTGCAATTGAAGCGGCCTTCCTCTCTATTGCTTCTAAAAGAAAAAGCAATATCCTACTGGTAAGCCAAGGAGTTCATCCTGAAGTACTGGAAGTTATAAAGACCTACTGCCACTTTAGACAAATTGAAGTAAGGGTAGTACCATTAAATGATCAGGGGAGAACCGATCTTCAAAAAGCACAAGAACTGATGGAGGCAGGAGTTGCCAGTATTATGGTACAAAATCCTAACTTCTTTGGTGTTGTCGAAGATATAGACTCCGTCGTGAAATTTTCTAAGGATCATAAAATTATGAGCATTGACTATGTGGATCCCATTTCTCTGGGACTTTTTGAAGCGCCGGGAGATCAGGGTGTAGATGTAGTTGTTGCCGATGGCCAGTCCCTAGGAAACGGCATGAATTATGGTGGACCCTATCTTGGGGTTATGGCTATGCGCAAAAAAGATGTGCGTAAGATGCCCGGGCGAGTAGCTGGTCTTTCCAAAGACGTAGATGGAAAGCGTGCTTTTGTTTTGACACTTCAAGCCAGAGAACAGCATATTCGCCGCTTTAAAGCGACATCGAATATTTGCTCAAACCAAGCTCTTAATATGCTTGTGGCTTCGATTTATCTTAATACTATGGGCAAAAAAGGCCTACGTGAGGTAGCTATTCAAAGTGCTTCCAAGGCTGCCTATCTGAAAAAAGCTCTTTTAGAAACAGGACACTTTGAGAACGTTTTCAGTGGACCAAATTTCAAAGAATTTACCCTTCGTTATAAAGGGGATGTCGATGCCCTTCTTAAAGGCCTGGAAGAAGATGGTTTTCTTGGTGGCTTAAACCTCAATCGTTTTGGTCGAGACGGAGAAATTCTTATTGCAGTCACCGAAAAGCGAAGTAAGGCAGAAATGGATGCCTATGTGGATGCAGTAAGGAGGCTATCATGAGCTACGATCGTTTGATTTTTGAAAATTCTGTACCGGGAAAATTTGCCTATTCCCTTCCTAAACTGGATGTTCCCGAGATCGATCCTAGTTCTTTGGGCACTCCTATAAGAGAAGAGCTTGATTTACCTGAAGTGAGTGAAGGAGATCTTATTCGCCACTATGTAAATATTTCAACTAAAAACTTTAGTATTGACAAAGGATTTTATCCACTGGGCAGTTGTACCATGAAATACAATCCTAAAATCAATGAAAATGTTGCACGTATTCCCGGCCTATCAAAGATTCATCCCTATCAGCCCCAATCTACGGTACAAGGTTCTTTGGCACTTCTCTACGAGCTTCAAGAATACCTTGCTGAAGTTTCCGGAATGGATACCATGACTTTGCAACCAGCGGCGGGAGCCCAGGGTGAGCTGGCGGGACTTATGATTATTAAAAAGTACCACGAACTCAGAGGAGACCATCATAGAACAAAGATTATTCTTCCTGACTCTGCCCACGGAACCAATCCGGCTACAACGGCCATGGCTGGTTTTGAACTGGTGGAAATTCCTTCCGATGAAGACGGCAGCGTAGACATCGAAGAGCTTAAGGCAGTAATCGATGGAAATCTTGCCGGACTTATGCTAACAAATCCCAATACTCTTGGGCTCTTTGAAGGCCATATTGAAGAAGTGACTCAAATTATCCATGATGCCGGCGGTCTTATTTACTATGATGGCGCCAATATGAATGCGATTATGGGTAGAGCCCGACCTGGAGATATGGGTTTTGATGTTATGCACTTTAATGTACACAAGACCTTTAGCACTCCCCACGGTGGAGGCGGCCCCGGTGCTGGTCCCGTTGGTGTTAAAGCTTTCTTAAGGGAATTTTTACCAGTTCCCCTTATTGAAAAAGAAGGCGAAAACTATGTTCTTAACTATGACTTGCCCAATAGCATTGGTAAAGTCAAAGCATTTTATGGTAATTATGGAATTTTGGTTCGTACCTTTAGCTATATATCTACCATGGGCGGACCTGGACTTCGTGAAGCTTCAGAAATGGCCGTACTCAATGCCAATTATCTTATGGAGCGCTTGAAAAAGACCTATAGACTTCCTATCGACAAGCTGTGCAAACACGAATTTGTTCTTTCTGGTATTCAAGCAGCTCCCAATGTGTCTACATTGGATATTGCTAAACGACTAATGGACTTTGGTTTCCATCCACCGACAGTATACTTCCCCTTGATTATTCCTGAAGCCATGATGATTGAGCCAACGGAAACCGAGAGTAGGGATACCCTAGATCGCTTTATGGACGCCCTAGAAGCCATTGCCAAGGAAGCAGTAGAGAATCCGGAACTTCTTCATAACGCACCCTATACAACACCAGTGCGTCGTATAGATGAAGTATATGCTGCTAAGGCATTGATTCTGACCTATAAGGATATGTTAAATGAAAAAAATTGATGGAAAACTTGTAGCAGAACATTTGCAAAAGGAGCTAAAAGAAAAAGTTGAAGCCCTGCAAAAAGAAGGAAAAAATCCAACATTGGCAGTGATCCTCGTTGGCGATGATCCTGCTAGTAAGGTATATGTAGGTGGTAAGGACAGAGTAGCAAAGAAGCTCGGTATGGGCAGCCTGCGCTATGAACTTCCAACAACAGCCACTCAGGAAGAAGTACTTGATCTTGTTGAGAAGCTAAACCAGGATCCCGAGGTTCATGGGATTCTGGTTCAGCTACCCCTCCCTAAAGGAATGAACGAATCCGAAGTTCTAGAAGCCATTTCCAAAGAAAAGGATGTAGACTGTTTTCATCCCTACAATCTTGGAAAGCTTTTTCAAGGTGATGAAACAGGATTTTTACCCTGTACGCCCAACGGTGTCATAAAGCTGTTAGAATACTACGATATCGATGTACAAGGAAAAGACGTTGTTATAGTTGGCAGGAGCAATATCGTCGGAAAACCATTATTTAGTTTAATGCTCAATCGCTCAGCCACCGTGAGCGTTGTCCACTCTAAAACAAGGGATTTGGCTGAAAAAACAAGACAAGCAGATATCCTTTGCGTAGCCGTTGGTAGGGCTGGATTTATCACAAAAGATATGGTAAAACCCGGAGCCGTAGTTGTTGATGTTGGCATCAATTCCATTGATGGAAAACTCTATGGTGACGTCGCAAGGGATGTAGAGGAGATTGCCTCCTATATGACTCCGGTCCCTGGAGGCGTTGGTCCTATGACAATCACCATGCTGATGGATAACACCATTAAAGCCTGTAGATAGTGAGGTACTATGAAAACTGATGTTCAAATTTCCAGCGAAGCCAAAATGATACCCATTAAAGATCTAGCAAAAAAAATGGGAATAAAAGAGGAAGCTGTAGAGCTGTACGGAGATTTTAAGGCTAAAATTTCCTTAGATATTTTTAACGAAAAAACAGAACGGGGCAAACTTGTTCTTGTAACGGCCATTACCCCAACTCCAGCAGGAGAAGGCAAGACCACAACTAATGTGGGACTTTCCATGGCCCTTAATAAATTAGGTGTTAGTGCAGTGACAGCCCTACGTGAGCCCTCCCTAGGCCCTTGTTTTGGAATGAAGGGTGGAGCAGCTGGCGGAGGCTATGCCCAGGTGGTGCCTATGACGGATATTAACCTTCATTTCACCGGTGATATCCATGCCATTACTGCTGCAAATAATCTTCTCGCTGCTCTAATTGACAATCATATCCATCAGGGTAATCTCCTTGATATTGATGTCAACCGTGTACTTTGGAAACGCGCCCTAGATATGAACGACAGAAGTCTTCGCAATATCGTTATTGGTCTTGGTACAAAGGCCGATGGGGTTCCTAGAGAAGATGGATTTAACATTACTGTAGCCAGTGAAATTATGGCAGTGCTTTGCCTAGCTAATAGCATGGACGATTTAAAAGTACGACTTGAGCGCATGGTTGTGGCCTTTAGCCGCGCTGGAGAGCCCGTAACCTGCGGTGAGCTCGAAGCCACCGGTGCACTGGCCCTTCTTCTAAAGGATGCATTAAAGCCCAATCTGGTTCAAACTCTTGAAAACACCCCGGCAATTATCCATGGCGGACCCTTTGCCAACATTGCCCATGGTTGCAACTCGGTGTTAGCCACTGAGCTGGGCCTTTTGACCTCGGATATCACAGTGACAGAAGCCGGCTTTGGTGCTGACCTGGGTGCTGAGAAATTCTTTGACATCAAATGCCGCTCGGCTAAGCTCAATCCCGATGCTGTGGTTCTGGTAGCTACCATTCGCGCCCTTAAGATGCACGGCGGTAAAGCCAAAAATGACCTTGCAGCAGAAGATCTTGAAGCATTGAAAAATGGTGTGGCTAATCTAGATAAGCATATGGAAAACCTTCGACTCTTTGGTGTCCCCTTTATGGTGGCCATCAATACCTTCCCAACAGATACAGAAGCTGAACTTTCCTGGCTATTTGATTATGTAAACCATCTAGGGGTTCCTATAGCTAGAAGTGAAGTCTTTGCTCGGGGCGGAGAAGGTGGAATTGAAATGGCAAAAACTCT
>JAAYGQ010000040.1 GCA_012727635.1 Tissierellia bacterium
AATATCGATGAAATGGTGGATGCTCTGGCCACGAACTACCAGGCCATGCAGCTGCAACAAGATCATTGACCCGAATTTTTAGGGCAGAGCAAATAAAAGAAGCAGCACAAATATTAAGAAAAGGGGGGACGGTTATATTCCCAACGGAAACCGTCTATGGCCTGGGAGCGCGCTACGATGATGAAAAGGCGCTGGAGAAGATCTTCACTGCCAAGGGCAGACCCAAGGATAACCCCCTTATTTTGCATATCTATAAAATGGAACAACTAGAAGGGCTGGTTAGGGAAATTCCAGAAGGAGCCAAAATTCTGATGGAGCGTTTCTGGCCGGGGCCCTTGACTCTCATTTTTAGAAAAAGACCGGAAATATCCTCCATCATTAGTGCTGGGTTAGAAACCGTCGCAGTGCGCATGCCTTCGGATAATTTAGCGCAAAGGTTCTTAAGGGAAGTAGATCTTCCCATCGCTGCCCCCAGCGCCAATCTTTCCGGTAGCCCTTCGCCCACCAGCGAAGATCATCTTATGGATATGATGGGAAGAGTCGATGGGATTCTTCTTGGAGGAGATAGCTCCATAGGACTTGAATCTACAGTGGTGGATATGACCCGGACCCCTCCCCTTCTTCTTCGCCCAGGTAAGGTAAGCTTGGAAGAACTAGAGGAGGTGCTGGGCCAGGTGGATCTATATCAAAGTAATAAAGAAAGCTATGCTTCTCCGGGTCTTAAATACCGTCACTACGCCCCTCAAACCCCTGTAGTTCTTCTTCAGGGAAGTGACGAAAATTTAATAAAATTTATCAACTGCAACCAAGAAAATTGTGTTTATGTTGTAAAAGAGTTGGTCTATCGTGCTTGCGGAGAGAAGAAATGTCATTTATTTTACCCAAAAGAGGATATTGATTACGCTGCCAGGGAATATTTTAGGTTATTAAGGACACTTGATAATCAGAGTTATGATATAATCTATATAACTGAAATCCCTATCCTAGGCCTAGGTCGAGCACTGATGGATCGGATATTGCGTTCGAGCGGTGGCCACACAAGGAGGTTAGAATGAAAATAGTTCTTGCATCAGACCATGGCGGTTTCGATCTCAAAGAGAGCATAAAGCTCCATTTGGCCGAGTTAGGTTATGAAGTACTGGACCAAGGTTGTTTTAATCAACAGAGCGTTGATTATCCCGATTATGGAGTTCTGGCAGCAAAAAAAGTTCTGGAAGAAAGCTGCCTTGGAATTATTTTTTGCGGAACCGGTATCGGCATAAGCATAGCAGCCAATAAAGTAAAGGGGATTAGAGCCGCTCTTTGTCATGAAGAATATTCTGCCACCATGGCACGTTGTCACAATAATGCCAATATTCTTGCGCTGGGTGGCAGAACCATTGGAGTAGACCTTGCCAAAAGTATAGTGGATGCCTTTTTAGAGGCAGATTTTGAAGGCGGTCGCCATCAGCGCCGTGTAGAAAAAATCATGAAACTGGAAGAAGGGAGGTAAAAGCGTTGAATGCCATAGAACAAGTTAAACAAGCAGAAAAGCAGGCCTTGGAACTCATAGAAAATTCCAAGAAAAAGGCTCTGGATGATCTTGAATTTGCTCGGGATTACGTAAAAAGAGAAGAAGAGCAAATCCTTGCCCAAGCCAATGAAGAGAGGGAACTGATTTTTCAGCGCTCCCGCATCGATAAACAAAGACAAATAGATCGTATTGGCGAAGAAACTAACCGTGCTATCGAAAAACTGGATGCTATCGATGATAAACACATCGAACCTGCAGTAAGCCGCATCCTGGAGAGGATACTGGAAGAAGATGGCAATTGTTGAAATGAGTGTTTTCACCCTCATCAGCCCTGTGACGAAGAGGGATGAATTACTAAAAGAACTTCAAAGGTTTGAGTATGTCCATTTTAAGGATATGAAAGAGCTGGATGAAGAGCTGATTCCAAATCAGGATGCCAGTAGTGAAGCGGCCCTGGAAGAAAAAAGAAATCGCATTGCATTTCTTTTAAGCCAGCTTAAAGACTATGACAATCGTCCTAAGGGAATAAAAGCAAATCTGATTGCTCGGCCAAGCTTTAGCCTTGATAGTCTCGAAAAGAAAAGAGGGATGATCAAGGAAGAGGAGCTTTACAACCAGGTAAAATCTCTAAGTGATGCCATGGAAGAAATTAACCAAAAGCTTACCCTGGTAGAAACGGGCCTTTTAGAGATGGAGCCTTGGCAAGATTTGGATGCTAAGCTTATCCTATTTAATGAAACAAAGACAACTAAGGTTCAACTAGGCAGCATTCCCCGACGTTTTGAAGAAAGTTTAACGAGAGCCCTTCTAGATTATCCCGATGTGTACTACAAAAAGGTTTCTGAAATGGGCGGACAGATCTACGGCTATGTTATGTATCTCAAAGAGCAAAAGGAAGTCGTTGAGGATCTTCTGCGCAGCCATGGCTTTAATCAGCAACTGATCAAGGGCGAAGATACGCCCAAGGCTGAGAAGGCCAGATTGAATCTAGAATTGGAAGAGTTAAATAAAGGCCGAGAAGAAATAAAGAAGCAATTTAGTGAATTGGCCTTGGAACTGGATAAGATTGAAGTTCTTTATGAGTATTATGAAAACCAAAAACTACTATATAGGGCAACGGAAAATTTTGTTGGAACAACCCATATGGACATTATAAGTGGTTATGTTCCTACCGCTCGCATAGCCCAGCTGGAAAAAAGCATCCAGCAGCGTCTTGAACAAGAATATTATCTTGAGACCCAAGTGGCTGACCCTGAGACCGATGTCCCGGTCCTTCTTGAAAATAACGCCTTGGCCGATACCTTCAGCGGGATCACCAGCATGTATGCCA
>JAAYGQ010000041.1 GCA_012727635.1 Tissierellia bacterium
AGCACGATAAGCTGGTGGCCGCGATAGAGAACCAGTTTATCGTCCTCCTGACGCTCCATTATGCCTGCACGTTCTTGTTTTGGACAACAATCGGGCAGTATGGATCCGAACATAAGTAATCACCCTCGTATAATTTGATTAAAAACACATCTTGTCAAAGGGCGTTGCCCCTGTTTACAATCAACTCAGGTTGGTCGGAATTCCTTTTCATCCTCCCGCAGCAGGACTGCCTTTAATTAGGCTGAGTCCCTAAGCTTAGCTTAACGATTAGTTCTGACGCGTGGGCTCGACCCGTTTTAGGGTCGTTACCTTCAGGATTCAGCAGACCTGAAGTGCAACCCGTACTTCCCTAAAGAAACCCTTTCTTATTTTAACTATTCAATAATGCATCAGAACTCATAAGACCCTATCAAATTTTATAATTTATTATGGATCGACAAATACATGTAGCACACCCACCATCCTTTCGTAACGATTTTAAAACAGGAGATTCCATCCAGATTTCTTTAATAGAATTTTTATAAATGGTTCCAAGAGAACAGTCCATCATGTAGGCACAGGGATAAAAATCACCGCTTGTACTTACTCCCAATTGAACAAACCCTGCCATACAAGAACTGGTTTTTTTCTGTTTATCCGGCATCAAGATAAATTCATGAAAAGTTTCAAATGATAAATGCCCCTTAAATTCAATTTTCCATTTTTCTTTATTTCTTATTAGCCAACACATTTCCTCATCTGAAAGCATTTCATAACCCAAAGACGCACCTTTACCAAAAGGAATAAAAGGAAGCAAACGAACTCTAGAAACACCTAAGGTTGATAAAAACTGCAAAAATTCTTTAATCCATTTAATATTACTATGATTGATAACACAAAACACAACCGGTTCAAGTCCAATAGACATTAAAGATTTAATAGCTTCAACACTGACATTAAAAGTTTCCTTCGGTCGAAAGTATCCGTGAATCTCTGCATTATGCCCGTCAAGGCTTATCCCTATTTGTAGAACAGGTCCGAATTCATCATAACATTTTTTAATTTCATCTAAGTTTTCACTGATCAAAATACCATTAGAAATAAAAATAATATTTAACCCTTTTTCTAAAGCATAATTGACAAGCGAAAAAAAACCAGGATAAAGAAGTGGTTCCCCACCATTAAAGTCAAGTAATTGCACACCTAATTGAAAAGCTTGGTCAACTAAAGAAATAACTTGTTCAAATGGCAAACTATCATCTTTTTCATTTGCATCCAAAACACAATGACGACAACTAATATTACATTTTCGCGTTAAATCAATCCCTAGAACAAGAGGCGCTTTTGGAACATACATTATACATCTCCTCTTTCTTTAAAAAATAAATGTGTAAGAACAAGCTTAGAGTCCTCCTGGAATTCCACTACGTCTGTAAGTTTTTGTTTTTCACAACTATCGGGCAATATGGATCCGAACATAAATAATCGCCTTCCAAAAAATAAGCTAACCCTCGGCAACCTCCCCTGCAATAGTCCCTATATTGACAATTGCAACAAGTTCCTTTTAGCAACTTCGGATTGCGCAGAGCCTTCAACATGGGCGAATTGTTCCATACATCACTTATTGAGTCACAGTATATATTACCAATAGGAATATCTTCCATATACGAACAAGGGAAAATATCACCGCTGGAATTTATCCAAAGTCGCAGATATCCTGCTTCACATGGAGAAGGTTGTCGTTTCTCCAGCGGAATAAATAGGAATTCCCAAGGATAATGCAAGCCCACATTTATTTTCAAAGTATCACTTAAATCTAAAATATTATCAATAAAACTATATATTTCATGTGGAGAAAGCATCTCATTTACATATTTTTTTGCCCTACCTTTTGGCATAAGAGGGATAATTCTGACGCTGAAAATATTGTATTTTGAAAGAAATTCTAAGTATTCACGGATTATATTGATATTTGACTTGTTTAAAACACACAATACATATACTTTTATGCCGAAATATGTTAGCAATTCTATTGCCTCAACAGCTGGCCAAAATGTTTCTTTCGGTCGAAAATAACCATGCAATTCTGGAGTATGCCCATCTAAGCTTATACCTACATACAACGAGTTTTTATACTTGACAATTCTAGCAAACTCATTTTTATAGTTAGAAACAAGAGTTCCATTTGTTACAAAAGATAACTTCATGCCAGTAGATAAAATATACTCACAAATCCCAAAAAAATTATTATGTAATAAAGGTTCACCCCCACCAAGCACCAGCATATTTACACCCATGCTATTAGCTTCATTAATAACAGAAATAGTCTTTTCTATAGAAATAGAACTACCCTGTTGCTTAGCTTCAGATACACAATGGGAACAATTAAGGTTACATTGGCTAGTTATATTAAAACACACAATAAAAGGGCTTTTCGGTATATACACTATCATTCTCCTTTCTTAAATAGTGGTTAGGCTGGGAAGGACCCAGCCTAACCGTCACTTCCTATTCTTTTTCTGCAATTTCACTCATCTCTTCACACGACTCAAAGGTAGGCATTCCAGCGTGATTATGCATGCATCCTGCAAACACAAACTCTTTGAAGTCCAGTTTCCAATCCATAAAAATCACCTCCTTCTCATTTTGTAGTTTCTCGGAAACTCCACTTGCTTGCGGCTAAAGCATATTTCCAGCCGCATCATTCGGTTTCACCTCCAATATCATTGGGTGCGTAAAACTACGTAAGAACGAGATATTGGAAGTTACTTAAATATGAAGTTTTATAGTAGTCCTGGATGAAGATATCCGGGACTTGATTTTTTTCTCATCCCCCCAAAATCGCAATGGAACCACTATTTACCATCACAGGAAGGGATGAGAAATGCTTAGCTGCTGGAGACCTCCCGCCCATCGGGCGGCCTTCGGCGCCGGTGCCGGAGATCCTGCGGTCGTTGGTGCTGATGTCTCACCTCAAAGAGGAGAGCATTGACACCTGGGTTGACTGGTTGCGGGGTGATGACCTGCTGGCTGTCATCTGCGGCTTTGTGCCTGGCCAGATACCGGGGGTGGGCACCTTCTACGATCTCCTGGACCGCTTCTGGCTGGGCGAAAAACCCTGCCGGATCCGGAAGGCCAGGGAAGAAGAGGACAAAGCCGGCCAACGGTGAGAAGCTGCCGCCTAAACACCCCGGCGTGGTGGACCGGCTTGTCGCCCGCCTCCTGGAGGGAAGGGTATTTACCTGCCGGGAGGAGAGCGTGCTGCACCAGATCCTGGCCATATCCGTCGTCAGACCTTCTTTAGAACTCGGCCTGCTGGGTGATCCCAAGGATATGACCATCGCCGGAGACGGCTCAATTTACGAATCCGGGGGCAGCCCCCACGGCAAGAAGATCTGTAAGTGCGAAGAGAGGTGCGACTGCAAACGCCGCTTCTCCGACGACGCCTACCCCATCTATGAGTTGTTAAACTCTTGGCAGATTGAGCCTTTCATCGAACTGAACAAGAGAAGGGGCTCCAAGCCTTCCAGGGAGAAGATCGACGACAGGGGCGTCCCCGTCTGCACCCGTGGCGAGCGGATGGTCTACTGGGGCTATTCCAAGAAGCGCAACCGGATCAAGTGGCGCTGCCCGTTGGCCTGTGGCAGGGTGCAGGAGTGCTCTTGCAAGGATTCCTGCTCCTCCTCCAGCTACGGCAGGGTCTTCTACACCAAGCCGGATACAGACCTGCGCCTCTTCACGAAAACCGTGCGGGGCTCGAAAGCCTGGAAGGAGGTCTACAAGAGGCGCACCACCACCGAGCGGTCAATCAAGCGGAAGAAGATCGACTACCGAATGGAGCATACCAGGGTACGCAGCAAAAGGAGGCGACTTTGGCTGTTAACCTTGGGTGCCATCAACCAGCACCTGGATGCCTGGCGCGCCGAGTTTCCGATCTCGATCGCGGAGCTTTTGGGGCTTGAGGACGCAGCTTAAGCGCCATAACAGCAGATATTGCTTCAATGTTGACCCGGCGTTTTTTCACCTTGACGCCGGCCTGATCTGCTGCACTCTTTTTTTTCATGCATGCTTGCCCCGGTCTTGGGATCACCGCTATTTCGTTGTCAAGGGTCTTTTTTTAGGTGCTGGGATAAGGTTTTTCTAGCACCTATCCCAGTTTGTTATTTGGGCATTTTTGGTTTACGAGAACCTACATTTTAAAAAATCACCATCTTGATTCTATTATTTTGCAAATAGTACCCTGCACCACCCTAATAAAAAACCACGTAAGATCTCTCCTGCTTCTGCAGACAGATGACCTTCGTGGTCATGAAGTTCAAACAATTATAATTTACCGGATAACAACATCATTGTTAATTAAAATATTGATTGGATATATTATACATTAAAGTGATAATTACTGCCAAGTGTAATAAATAATTTCCAATAGATTTTCTCATTCTGAGTTACTATATTAGTGTCAACCCTCCCATTTTATCTCTCCAAGCAAATTTTCACTGCAACCTTCATAGAACATCCAATAATATGGAAAAGGGGAGAAATTTTTTACATTTTTCTTGGCCACAGCAACATGTTTCTCAAAGACCAGCGGGTAGACAATAGCAAGTTCATTAATGGCCCTTCTTTGCGCGGCTTTATATTTCTCTGCTGCTCCCTTGATATCATTTCTCGATTCCAATTCCATCCCATCCTCAAAGAGTTTATCAAACTCTGCATCTTCTAGCCTTTGGAAACCTGTCATTCCGCTCTTGCTATAAAATTGATCATAGAGCATGGTACTCGAGCCGCCCCAAAAAA
>JAAYGQ010000042.1 GCA_012727635.1 Tissierellia bacterium
CCAGAGTCTAAGAGATCTTTACTATACTGAAGAATTTAAAGCTTTGGAAGAAAAACACGATAATTTCCACTTTATTCAAGCCCTCTCCCGTCCCCAGGACGATGATGTATGGGATGGAAATGTAGGCCGTATAACCGTACCCCTTGAAGACGACCTTAAGAAAATGGAGAGTGACGGTAGCGACATCGAAGCCTATTTATGCGGAAGCCCAGGCTTTTTGGCTTCAGTTAGAAAGCTTCTTGCTGAAAATGGTGTCCCCACATCACAGATCTTCTTTGACGAATTTTAGGAGGTAGCCATGGCAAAAAAAGATCCCCGCAGTGCACAAATTCAAGAAGATATGGCTCCCGGTAGCCTTACACTGGTAGGCTTTCTAGGTGAGGATACTCGCAGTGTCGATGCCATCGTCCGTCAGGATGAGGCTCTTCTCCAAAAAGAAGGCGTTGAAATCGCCGACATCGTTAAGGCCCTTAAGAAATTTACCTTTATTGGTGTCGACGGCCTAGGAGACCCTGTTGAATCCGGTGATTATCAGGTAACTGTTGATCATTTCAGGGGTTGGCAGTACTGTCCCTTCAAGCACAAGAAAAAAATTAGTAAACGAAATACAACTCTATATGATAAGGTAACAAAAAAGAGCCTATACTGGAGCGATCTTTCCCTACATCTAATCGAAGAACATAGCTTCTTCCAAGGAAAGGGATCTCACTTTAGAATGGAACCGGAAGATATTCTAGAAATTTTACGCCTTAAAAAGTCAGAATAAAAAGCGGGTTCGTAAGCTGACCCCCTTTGTGTTGGACCTAAAACCCAACATAAAGGGGGTCAGTATTTTTCTTTTCATCGCCTATCCCAACAAGCCACTGCTCTAAAAGCGAAAAAAAGAGCAGATTTCTGCTCTTTTTTCCTTCTACTCTCGCATCTCCATTTCCGGCGCTATATCTTCAAGAAATCTTTTTAAAAGCGCAGCGTGATGTCCTCGTAGAACCATATGGTGATTGGCAATAGGATATTTCAAGAAATAATCCATACCGCCGGGTAAATGAATACGCATTTGACTTCTACATAAATCATTGCGGTAGAGGCTTTCCAGCAGTTTTCCTTCTTTGGCTACAAAGCTTCTAAAGCTATCCATTTTAAAAAGAGTGACGTCTTCAAAATCAAACTCAGAAGCCACGGCTACGCCAATGCCCGATTCAAAATGTGTATTGAGCTGGATTGTTTTAGGGTAATCCAGGGGGAGAGTGCAGTGGGCGATCACCAGTTCTTCTTTTTGCGGATCCAGACTGCTGGGATTAGCCATAAAAACCGACTCATCTAAAAGAGCCTGGGCCACTACCATGGACAAAAGACTTTTCTTATCGCCTTCACAACCGGCGGGGTAGCCCTCAGCATTTAGAATAGCTAGAGCAAGACAGGCTGTGGATTGCAAAGGACCTAAAAGATCGAAGCAGCGCAGACTAAAGCCTGTTAAACCATGTTTTTTCATTAGCCGCTTGAGGGCGCCATAGATTTCTAGGGCTTTTTCCATTTCCAAGCCGTCATAACCCAAATCAATAAGCTTTTCTGTCCAGATATTCTCTTCATATCCTCCCTTATTCACTTCTGTTAAAAGCTCTTCAATGGATAGAGGAATAAAGCTTATGCCAGCCACTTCTTTGACCCGCTCTTCCTCCACTTCGCTGGCTATCAGCCAATCGGAAATACCAAATACACCAAGGCGCATGCCCTGAAGCTTCATCTGGGCGGTTTTTAATCTTTGGATTTCCTTTAGCTTTTCACCAACGAATTCCGGTGTGCCATGTAAAATCTCACCTCTTCTGCCTTTTTCTTGCAGATAGGCTAGGATTTCCAAAGAAGCGGCCAAAGAGTTATGGGCCGGGTGAGTAAGAAGATAAATTTTTCCCGGAAGTTTATCTAACATCCTTAGGAATTGTTCCTCGGTGCCACCGGTGGCTACAAATACAAGACTTAGATCCTGCCGGATTAAATCTTCCAAGGTTCCAAAATGAACATCGGCATCGAGATTTTGCCTAAATTCTTCCAGGGTTCTCATGAGTTCTTCCTGCTCCTGATGAGCAGCACTTATAATTAGTGTATGCATAAATACCTCCTTTTGTTTGTCTTCTTATACCCATCTTTTTTCCTTTTCTCCTAAAAATTGAAAAAGCCTTCACTTTCAAAAGAAAGTAAGGCTTTTAAAACAAAAATTATTCATCGTGACCGTGGCATACCGAACCAGTAGAGCTAAGTTCACCCCTTAGATAGGCTTTAGCGGCCTCTCTAGCTTCGCCTTTGGCACCAATAATAACTTCGATATCATTTTCATTGAAAATTGAAACAGCAGAAGCTCCCATCCCCCCTGAAATAATTACATCTACGCCTTTTTCATGTAAAAATCTAGGAAGAAATCCGGGTTTATGACCGGGATTGGCCAGAATACTTTCCTCGGAAATGTCTTTTCCTTGGGTATCGTAAACCATGAAACTCTCACAGTGTCCGAAATGTTCGGTAACATTTCCCTTATCACTGGCAACGGCAATTTTTAACATTATTTTTCCTCCATTTTTTCGAGTTTTTCGACGAGTTTATCTAGCCATGGACCCTTATAACCTTCAATCTCTCCTCGGTCACAGGCCTTGGCCAGTTCGGGGTCAATAGGGAGTTTTGCTAGAATATCAAGATCATACTCCTGGGCTATCTGTTCTAAATGACTCTCACCAAAAATCTTATATTCTTTTCCATTATCGGGACAGGTGAAATAGGACATATTTTCCACTAGGCCAATGACTGGGATATTCATCATCTTTGCCATATTAACGGCTTTAGAGACGATCATTGAAACCAGCTCCTGGGGTGATGTAACGACAATGATGCCGTCCACGGCCAAGGACTGAAATACGGTAAGAGGGACGTCACCTGTTCCCGGTGGCATATCAATAAGCATATAGTCTATATCTTCCCAGATTACCTCACTCCAAAACTGTTTCACAACATTGGCAACAATAGGTCCGCGCCATACAACGGGATCGGTGTCGTTTTCTAGAAGAAGATTGATAGACATAACGGCAATGCCTTCTTTTGTCATAATAGGCAACATGCCAAGATGGGTTCCTACGGCCTTCTGCCTAAGGCCAAAGGATTTAGGAATAGAGGGGCCTGTAATATCCGCATCCAAGATTGCACAGCGATGACCCTTACGGTTAAGAGCAACGGCCAGCATAGCTGAGACAAGAGATTTGCCTACGCCACCCTTGCCACTGACTACACCAATTACCTTTTTTACCTGACTTAAAGGGTTTAGTTTCTCTGAAAAATCAACCTTTCTGTCTTCGCACTCCAGTTTACAGTTCTCACAGTTTTGATCACAGTTTTCGCTCATGTACCGCTCCTTTTACCACTAGATTTATAAGATTTGTCTTTTGCATAAGGCCCATTAGCTCATCGAAAACATCCTTTGCCCCTTTTCCTGAGGGACACTGAATGTCAGCTATGGTCCTGCCGCTGTTTACTACTTCAAGAGCCAAGGGATCAAAGGGAATTTTCCCTATAAAGTGAACTCCAAGCTCTTGGCATAAATTTTCAATGTGACGGGTATTCTCAAGATTTAAATCATATTTATTTATACACACAGCTGTTTCCACTCCCTGTAGGGCCGCGGTTTTGATAATGCGTTTCATATCACTAATGCCAGAAAGCGATGGCTCAGCAACGATAAGAACAAAATCTACACCACTTAAGGAAGCGATCACCGGACAACCAATTCCCGGGGAGCCATCAATGATAGCAAGCTCAGATGTCCCCGCATTTTTCATGGCCTTTTTAACTTCAGTAACAAGAAGGCCGGAATTGCCACTTCCCATAATAAGTTTTGCTGTGGAGAAGACCTCAGTATTTCTATAGAGCATCATCTCTCCGGCCGGAAGGTCGTTCATACTGATGGCTCCTGCGGGACAAAGAAAGTGGCACACGCCACAGCCTTCGCAGGCAAAGGGATCAACGCGATAACCGCCCTCGACAGTGATTGCATTAAAGCGGCAGTGGCTACGGCATAAATCGCAGTGAATACATAACGACTTATCAATTTGAGCTTTAGGTAAACCGTAATAATCTTTTTTTTCAGGCTCACTATGCTGGCCCATAACAAGATGGAGATTTGGCGCATCGACATCGCAGTCCGCATAGGCTCGGGCCTGGGAGAAGCGTATAAAGGCGCTGGCTAAGGTTGTTTTTCCTGTACCACCTTTTCCACTAAGAATGAGCAGTTGCTTCATCCTGAACCTCCTTTAAAAGACCTGAAAAGAGTTCATAATACTCTTTGTGCTGATTCACTACGATTTCTCCCGACGAAGTTAAGGCCCCCAGTTCATAGGAAAAAGGAATCCTTCCCAGAATCTTAATGCCCTTTTCCATACAATAAACTTCCGATGGATTATTTTTGTCTGTGCATTTGTTAAGAACCACGCCGAAGGGCTTTTTAAAAAGCTCCACCAGTTCATGGACCATTTCCAGATTATGTACACCAAAAATCGAAGGCTCAGCTACAAGGATACAATAATCCGCATCCTTAATGCTCTCCATTACAACACAGGCGCTCCCTGGAGGAGCATCGATAAAAATAAGGCCCTTTTCATCCTTTACTTCTTCTAAAAGAGCGTCAATAATCATGGTTCCTGAAGCTTCTCCCGGATTTAAAATCCCTGTATAGACAAGGATCTCCCCAGCTCTACCTTTTTTAATCCTTCCAATCACCCTTTCTTTTTCACTAAGGGCCTTTTCAGGGCAAAGGAGTTTACAGCCTCCGCAGGAGTGGCAAATTTTCTCGAAAATCATAAGCTCAGTTCCCGTATGAGCCAGGGCATTAAAAGCGCAGAAATCAACGCATTTCTTACATCCATTGCACAGCCTGTCATCGACAAAGGGAATCAACACTTTGATGTCTTTTTCATCCTCATCCACAGGCTTCAAAAACAGATGGCCATTGGGCTCTTCTACATCACAATCTAAATAGATAGATTTTTTTGCTACAGCGGCCAAATTGACGGAAACAAAGGTTTTTCCTGTGCCACCCTTACCGCTGAGTACGGCAATTTTCATAATTGTCTCTAATTCCCGTGAAGTCCGGCATGGATTTCACTTAGGGATTCTAGTTTTCCTTCGAGATAATCCTTAAGATTTTCTTCAACGCTCTCCCCAGAGGTTTTTTTAATGGTAATTTCTGCTTTTTTTAACACAGCAGCGGCATGATCCCCAAGGCGAGGGGTGAGAAGTACTTCAACAGAATGATCCACAAGAATCTGGGCTGCTTTAACACCAACGCCACCACTGTCCGATGCGGCTAAGTTTTCAACAAAGACTCCGTCTTTAAGTTCTTCATCATAAATATAATAATAGGGTGCACGGCCGTAGGAAGCGCTTACACCACTTTTAAGATTGTTATCATTAACTGGAATGGCAATTTTCATTTATTCCTCCTTAGGATTTTTCAAGTAATTATTAATGGCATCGCGAAGAGCACTGGCTCCTAGATTAGAGCAGTGCATTTTTTCTTCAGGAAGGCCTCCCAGGGCCTCGGCGATGTCTTCTTCGGAAATTTTTAAAGCCTCTTCTAGGCTCTTACCCTTGGCTAGCACCGAGGTCATACTGGCAGTGGCTATAGAAGCACTGCAACCGAAAACCAAATAACTAATATCATCAATATGCTTATCTTTTACCTTGATGTACATCGTTACCGAGTCGCCGCAGTAAGGATCCCCATAATGGCCCTCGGCGTCGGCGTCGGGCATACTATGGGCATTTCTTGGGCTCATAAAATGTTCTATGACTTCTTGTGAATACATTATTTCTCCTGGTTTTCTTCTCTGTGGCGATGGGCTCCCCGCCTTCTTCGCATACAGCCCCGACCACAGCCTGCAAGGCCGTCACAGAGTCCGTATTCTCCCCCTTCAATCAAAAGAACTTTACCGTGAACTAGGGCCTCGGCAGCCTTTTGGCGAGCGCAGGTATAGATTCCTTGAACGGTAGTTCTGGCAACTTTCATCTGGGTAGCACATTCTTTCTGATTGAAACCCTCCAGATCTATTAGTCTTAGGGTTTCGTACTCATCCACTGTCATAATTACGCGACCTTCTCTCTCTTCAGGAGAAAGGGGCCCGAATCGATTGATTCTGGGCAGGGCACAAACATTTCGTTCCTTAAGCGGCCTGGCCATCTTTTACCTCATTTCTAATGAGAAACAACCGGAGCGTCCTCCGGTTATCTCAAAGTTACTATAGTTTTTCTAGATAATTGTCGATAGCTTCCATTTGGCTTCTCAGTAGTTCTTTTTGCTCTTGCAATAGCTCCTTGTCGCTTCTTTCATCGGCGTAACCACCCCAAGAGCCTCGTCCAAAACCCCTAGAAAAGTATCTGCTTCCGAAGCCTGGACGACGTTGGTTTCCTGAACATGGTCCAAAACCGCGTCCTGTTAATGGTCCACCACCTCTCGGCCCGCTTCCGTCTCCTCTTGGCATAAAATCACCTCCTTATGTTTTTGACATATATCACTTACAACTTAAGTATACTCCTATATATGACATATGTCAATAACCCCAGTGATTTTATTCTATTTCTATATTAATGTCTTCATCGACAACCTGAATAAAGGTTTGTCCAATATTTAGTTGCAAAGCCTTTCCCTCTTTGTTAAAAAACTCGGTACGAGCCTGGCGATCTTCCTTTTTCCAAGTGATTTCTACTACTTCTCCCTGGGTGAAAAGAAGCCCACGGCCTTCACCGACATCTTCAAGATCTAGGTGCCCTACATTATCAACAATAAAGCCATCGGAAAATTGAACAATAACATTTACCACTTCAAGGGGCTCTTCATCGTTTTCATCGATATGAAGACTGCCGTCTTTATAGCGGTGATAGACCCTTTCTTCGGGAAGGTAAGTATAAGCGGTCTTGTTGCCCGGTCTTAGATACAGTGTGAACTCATTGGCTTTTTCTCCACCGGGAGCCGTGGGCTTATCATAAAAACTATAGCCTTTAAATTCTGTCTTTTCACCAAAATTCTGTCTTTTTGCATAGGCACGTATTTCTTCCATAGAAGAATAAGCATTATGGGGTGCGTCTTTTCCTACATAATAATTACGATAATAAACCGGTTCACCCACAGCCATACCATCGATGTGTTCAACATCAAAATTATTAATATCAGCATTTCCTTGTCCGCTACCGCCATAGTGAACGTAAATTGCATTATACTCAAGGATTCGGTTAACAAAAGGCGTTCGAGCTGAGCGAATCGGTCCGATTACCTTTGGATCCGTTACCTGATAAAGGGCTAAGTAGCGAGTAAAGTCACCTTCAACACGGATTTCATAAACCACCTCAGCTTCACGAAGGCCTGCTTGCCAGCGCGCATTGGGATGATTGTCTAGCATAATACCAACAACGGGAAGCTCAGCCAGCTCTTTTGTGGTCTCAACACCGCTTAGAAGGGAACGAATGGCTACTTTCTCTTCTTTTTCTATCTTTTCAACCACTTCCTTTGCTTCCTCTTGAATTTCAACTTTTGGTTCTTCAACTTTTAGTTCTTCAACAATTGGCTCTTCTTTCTTAGCGCAGCTAACGGTAAAAAGAAGAACAATAAGAAGAAGACTCATAGCTCTATGTGTTTTTTTCATAGTAACCTCCATCTTCATTTTACATTAAAAGAACTTAATTTTCTACCTACAATAGCAAAGACGAATTTTGGTGTACTTCAATCAGAGCTCTGCCTCAAGATATACATTCATCTTTGGACCCATCTAAATAAAAATGCCACCTCAAAGAGGTGGCATTTGATCTAGTTAATTCTTCCCGAGCTCTTTTTCGAAAAAGTCCTTCTTCATTGAGATTACCGTGCCACTAAGAGCAATGATAGCAATAAGGTTCGGGATAGCCATAAAGCCATTTAGTGTGTCAGCAATATCCCAAAGCACATCAAGTCCACCGATGGCTCCAATAACGATAAAGGGGATAAAAACGATACGATAGGGTGTAATGGCTTTTGGGCCAAAGAGATACTCAGCGCTACGCTCACCATAGTAAGACCAACCAATTAGTGTTGAGAATGCGAAGAGCATAATACCAATACTTACGATATAACCACCACCAGGAATTGTGCTCTCAAAGGCTTGAGTTGTAAGAGCAGCTCCCGTACTTCCGTTATTCCATACACCTGAGGCAATAATAGCAAGAGCAGTAAGGCTACAGATAACAATGGTGTCTATGAAAACTTCAAAGACGCCCCAAAGGCCTTGACGAACTGCACTGTCAGTCGTAGCGGCAGCGTGGGCAATGGGAGCAGAACCAAGACCTGCTTCATTGGAGAAAACGCCTCTAGCCATACCTCTTCTAATGGCCATTTTCATTGTGGCACCGGCAAAACCTCCAGCAGCAGCCTGAGGTGTAAAGGCACCCGAGAAAATAAGTCCAAAGGCGTGGGGGATTTGACCAGCATTTTTAATAAGTATAAAGCCACCACCAAGTATATAAACAAGAGCCATAAAAGGGACAAGGCGCTCAGTAACTTGAGCAATACGCTTAAGTCCGCCTAAGATTACCAGGGCTGTCAAAACTGCCAGAACGACTCCTGTTGCTAGAGGAGGGACCTTAAAGGATTCCTGCAAAGAAGCGGCAACGGAGTTGGCCTGGGTTAAGTTTCCGATACCAAAGGAAGCAAGGGTTGCAAAAATAGCAAAAGTTGCAGCAAGCCACTTATTGTTCATACCATTTTTTATGTAGTACATGGGGCCGCCAACAAAACGCCCATCGGGAGTCACTTCGCGATATTTTACAGCCAGCACAACTTCCGCAAATTTTGTTGTCATACCGACAAGGGCTGAAAGCCACATCCAGAAAATCGCACCGGGTCCACCAGTGGCAATGGCTGTTGCCACACCTGCAATATTACCCGTTCCTACAGTAGCAGCAAGTGCTGTTGCTACGGCTTGAAAGGGTGTAATCTCACCTGCCCCTTCGTGGCCCTTTTCAAACATTTTGAAAAGTGTATTTTTAAGTACATAACGTAGTTTGAAAATCGCGAAGAAATTCGTTCGAATCGTAAGGTAAAATCCAGTTCCAACGAGAAGTACCAGCATTACAGGGCCCCAAATAAAGTTGTTTAGAGTCCCATTAAATTCGAGTAACCAATCAATCATCATCTACCTCCTATGATTTTGGAAATACTTTTGCTAAATACTGTCAGTTACCCACCCCCCCCTTCCTTCGATTGAACAAATAATAATTTATAGTTGTGTTTATCCTAGCATATCGCAAATGTTATGTCAATATCTGTGAAAAATAATTTATTGTATCCAAGCTTATAGACTTTATTTGCAGAATTTCTCTATAATCTTGCAATCAACTTCCATGTTATGATATTTATTTAATGCATAGATAACTATTTAACAACAATATCTAGGTCTAAAATTTTTATTAGAGTCATTTCAAATGTAACGCCTTATGGACTGAAATTATAAACTCTACATTCTAAAAGAAAATTATGGTACACTATTCTTAGAAAAATGAAGGAGGAATTTCTATGTGGCTTACCATTATCCTTGGGGTCTTAACCGGCCTAGGATTACTACTTTACGGAATTCAAATGATGGCAACGGGTTTACAAAAAGTTGCTGGAAATCGATTGAAATTTTTTGTAGAGTTTTTAACAAGAAATAGATTTATTGCCCTACTTGTAGGGATGATTATTACTATTATAGTTCACTCCTCTTCTGCGACTTCGGTAATGGTAGTCGGTTTTGTGAACTCAGGCATTATGAGCTTGCAGCAGGCCGTAGGTGTTATTATGGGAGCGAATATAGGGACCACTGTAACGGGCCAACTCTTAAGTTTCAATCTTACTCGATTTGCTCCCATAGCTTTAGCCATCGGCTTAGTACTCCAACTTACAGGAAAAACGACAAAAAGAAAAAATCTAGCCGAAGTACTTATCGGTATGGGAATTCTATTTATCGGTATGAGTCTTCTTAAAGATGCTATGAACCCCCTAAAAGGGTATCCAAAATTTGAAGAGTACTTGATCCGCTGGGGTTCCAATCCCTTTTTGGGTATTTCCCTAGGTATTATTATCACTGTTTTAATGCAGTCCTCAGCCGCCACCATAGCCCTTCTTATCGCTCTTGGAAGCGAAGGTATATTGCCACTAGAAGCGGCTATATACATCCTTTATGGTGATAACATAGGCACTTGTACTACAGCTCTATTCTCAAGTATCGGTTCTTCGCGAAATGCAAGACGAATCGCCTTTATCCATTTGCTCTTTAATATTATAGGTACCGTTATTTTTGTATTGCTCTTGGGCAAGCCACTTTTGAAGATCGTTACTGCAATTAACCCCACAGATGTGGCTCGTCAAATTGCCAATAGCCACTCCCTATTTAATATTGTGAATGTTATTATTTTATTCCCCTTGGCCGGTTTTCTGGTAAAGATCTCGGAAATTGTTATCCCTAATAAAGACGATAAAATAGAGACCCCCATTTTGGATCCTCGCTTTTTAGGTACTCCTGCTATCGCCCTTAAGAATACCGTTACCGAAATCATTAACATGGCAAATATGGCAAAAAACAGCTTAGAATGCGCCATCCTTTCTTATAGAAACAGGGACAAGCTACATATAGAAGAGAGCAACCGGTTAGAGGAACAAATTAATAACTATCAACACCTAATTATGGTCTATCTCCAGGATATATCAGAAACCGATCTTTCTAAGACCGACCGTCGCCTAGTGGATGCTCTGTTTAATACCGTTAGCGACATCGAGCGCATAGGGGACCACGCAGATAATATTGCTGAGCTTTCAAACAACTTTATCGACCAGGATGTAGAATTTGATCCCGAGTCCAAAACGGAGATAAGAGCCATAATAGATCATGTGCTCCATACTCTTAGCACTCTTATAGATGCTTTGCGCCTTGGCGATGTTGAAAAAGCAAAAGAAGTTATTTTGCTTGAAGATCAAATGGACATCATGGAGAGAGAAAGTCGGCAAAACTATATTAATCGTATGCACGAAAAAAAGGTCACTATACAAAGTGGCGTAATCTTCCTAGATCTTTTAAGCAATTTGGAGCGGGTACTTGATCACTGCAACAACATTGCCCAGTCCATTATTGCGCTGCAAGGGGATATACGGATCCCCTTTATAGAAGAAGACCGAGTAAACTAAGAGGGGATATCCCCTCTTTTTTTATAGTTAGAAGACCATTTACCGCCTCTGTAAAGCCACCAAGCATATAGGATTACAGCAACATTACTAAAGGTCATAGAAAACCAAATTCCCTGAGAGCCCAGCTGCGTATAGTTTTTAAACAGATAAATCATTGGAAGTCTAATAAGCCAAAGCCTTCCCACATCCATATACATACTATATTTAGTATAGCCAGTGCCTTGGAAGAAACCTTGAAAAACACTAAAAAATCCCATAAGGGGAATAGTGGGAATAGAAAACCATAGATAAACCAGGGCTTCCTTTATAACGCCCTGCTCGCCGCTACGGGAGATAAACAGGTGTATGAACTCTTTATCAAATATGAGAAGAAGAAGTCCCCCCATTCCTGTGAACAGCAGTGATAAGAGAATGGCTTTTTTTAAAGACTCCTTGACTCTACTAAAGGCTCCAGCACCCAGATTTTGTCCCACAATAGCGGCCAGACTCCCACCAATGCCCATAGCAGGTTGAATGATAAGAGCCGTGGCCCTGTTAATCATAGCAAAGGCTGCAAGGGTTATCGTTCCATAGGATGCGATGGCTGCATTTAATATAATAAAGCCAAAGGAAGAACCCATCTGACCCAGGGTAGAAGGAAGGGCCACTCGAAAAATCTCATGAAAAATATTTGCCTTCGCTTTGAAGTTTCTAAGATGCAATCGAATCTCCATCTTTCCTTTGCGCAAAATAACAAAACCAAGGACCGCCAGGAGGACCTTGCTTAAAAGAGTCGCATAGGCAGCTCCGGCAACACCCATCCCCAGCCCTTTTACTCCCATAAACTCATCAAAGATAAAGAAGGGATCCAAAACAACATTGGTAAGTGCTGCCAGGGTATTGGCCATGGTGATGGCTTTATTATTTCCCTGGGCTGCAAGAATACTTTGCAGAGCAAAGAAAACCATAACAAAGGGAAAGGATAAAAAATCAATCTGTAAATATATCTTGCTAAACTGGAAAAAATTTCCCTTGGCCCCCATAAAATTTAGGATGGCCGGAGTTAAATTATAGCCAATAACAGAAAAGACAAAGGCGAAAATAAGGCTCAATACCATAAGATGAGAGGCTACCTCTTCGGCCCTTTCAATATCCCTTCCTCCAATTAGTCTAGCAAGGATACTGGTACCAGCAATGCTTGTACCCATACCAATCGAGATAAAAAGGTAAAGTACAGGCCAAACAAAACTGGTGGCAGCAAACTGCTCGTGACCCAGCTGGCCAAGCCAAAAAGCGTCCACAAGATTATAAAGAGTTTGTATAAAATTATTGAGCATCAAAGGAAGACTCAGTGTCCAAAGAACCTGGTAAAGATTTTCTTTGACGATAAATTCACTTCGCGTTTTATATTTTTTCATAGCATTTTTAAGTATATCTCAATAAAAATCTTATGTCTAGTTGCCCCATTTTATTAAAAGGCTCTTCTTTTTTTTAAAAGTAGTGTAGAATAGTCTTAATTCATCAAAACCGCACTCTAAAACAAACGGGAGAAAAATATGTCTTACTCAAATTTTATTATTGAACTGCTAACAAATGAAGTTCGTCCCGCCATCGGATGCACTGAGCCCGTTGCTATTGCTCTTTGCACCGCCTATGGAACTGAACTTTTGGGGGAAGAACCTAAAAAAATAACTGTATTCACAAGCAAATCTATTTATAAAAACGGCATGGATGTTGGAATTCCCGGTACGAAAAAAACCGGCCTCGACGTAGCCGCTGCCCTAGGCGCTGCCCTTAAGGACTCTTCCAAAGGTCTTGAGCTTCTTGGAGATGTCACCGATGAAAAAAGAGAAATGGCAGATAAATATCTACAGGAGTATTCTATTACCGTGGACATCGCCGACACCGATAGAGCCGTTTACATTGAAGCCCTACTGGAAAGTGAACACCACCACTCCCGAGCCCTTATCTTAGATCGCCACGATCATCTTGTAGAGCTTAGTCTTGATGGTAAAGATCTACCTCTAGTTAAAAAAGTAAGCGACACTGGAAGTATTTCCAAAGAGGAAAAAGAAAAGTTTTATCACATTAAATTGCAAGAAATTGCTGAAGTTATTGAAGGTATTCCAGCAGAGAAGCTTTACTTTCTACTAGAGGGCCTTGAAATGAACAAAAAAACCGCCGCCCTTGGAATAAACGAGCGTTACGGTCTTGGCGTTGGCTTCAATATGCAAAAAAATATAGACGAGGGCCTAGTTGCCCAAGATCTTGCCAATCTGGCCTTTGTGCTGACGGCAGCCGCCAGCGATGTTCGTATGAGTGGAGAAAGAGTCAGTGTAATGAGCTCCTCAGGTAGTGGAAATAATGGACTCACAGCTATTTTGCCCCTGGCTGCCCTACAGGATATCAGGCCTCTTGATGATGATGCCTTGGTCCGCGCCCTGGCCATAAGCCATACCATTACAAGCTATGTAAAACACTATATTGGTCGACTTTCCAATCTTTGTGGCTGCAGTATTGCCGCGGCCATTGGAAGCGGTTCAGCCATTGCCTGGGTCCTAGGTGGTAAAGGTGCCATCGCCGGTACTGTAAATAATATTATTGCCAATCAGGCCGGTGTCATCTGTGATGGCGCCAAGCCCGGCTGTGCACTAAAACTCGGAACCGCTGCTATGACCGCCGTACAAGCAGCACTTCTTTCAATAAAAGGGACTGTTATCGAGGACCCCAATGGACTGGCCGATCCCTGTGCTGAAAAGAGTATTGAAAATCTAGCCACCTTGAGCTCCAACGGTATGTCAAATGTAGACAGAACCATCATCGATATAATGCAAAACCGAGGAAATCAATGATAGATGCAATTATTTTCGATCTCGATGGTACTCTTTGGAACGCAACCCTGCCAGCCTATAAAGCCCTTCGGTTTGTTGAGGATAAATACGGCGCCCAGGCCACTGACTATGATACCTTCTGCTCACTGATGGGCAAACCCATGGATGAAATCGCCGCAAATACCATGGAGGGTCTGCCTCTAGAGAAGAAAAAGAGCATCTTTAAAGAATTCTATTCCCTTGAACTCGCTCTTATAAGAAAAGAAGGAAGCATACTCTATCCTCATATGGTAGATACACTTAAAAAACTAAAGGATCATTATCCTTTGTTTATTGTCAGCAATTGCCAAGAAGGTTATATAGAAACCTTTTTAGAGACCCACAATCTAGGAGAACTTTTCAAGGACTATATTTCCTGGGGAGAAAGAAATAAGCCCAAGGGAGAAAACATCCTCTATATAATGAAAAAAAATAGCATTAAATCCCCAGTCTACGTGGGAGATACCCGGGGAGATGAATTGGCCGCTGATCATGCCGGGATTCATTACTATCATGTTGATTTTGGTTTTGGTCAGGCTCTAAAGCCCTATAAAACCATCAGCAATTTTAAACAATTGGAAGAAGAGTTTCTACCTGATTTGACGGAAAAATAAAAAGAGTTTCGGCTCTTTTTTTATCTCCATAAATTTAACTAACAGGGATAAATAGGAACAGACACAATAAGGGCAAGGTTAAATAACCTCGCCCTTTGTTGATTCTTATATTTGATTTTTTCGTTGAATCCAAGACTTAGATAAGCCACCATAGTAACCATTTAAATGACAGAGGTAGATTCTTTTTAAAGCATATAGTTCTTTAAAAGAGAATAGCTCTTTTTAAATTGCTTTTTCCAAATCGTTTTACCCGGTAAAAACACCCTAATAAGACCTTGTTTACTCAGGCTCAAATACGCTATAAAGCTGGCTACCCCATCGGTTAGAGGAAAACTGAGCCAGACCCCTGTCGTTCCCAAACCAAAGCCCTTAACAAGAAGAAGGGAAATAGGAATAAGAAGGAAAATCTGTCTCAATAGGGAAGAAAGCAGCGCTCTAGTGGAGTCCCCCTTGGCCTGGGCATTAAAAATATCCAAATAGTAAAGAGCAGTGAAGGGAAATAGCGCCATAACAATACGCAGTACCCCTGCTGTCTTTTTAATAGCAATAGCATCTTTTATAAAAAGTCCTACCAGGCTCTCAGCCCTTAGCATAAAAACAATCCAAATGCATAGGGTAAAGGAAAAGCTGTAGAAAAAGGTTTTACGTAGAAGTTCTCGAAGCTTTACTTTATTTTTAGCTCCATACAAATAAGCAGCCAGAGGTTGCATAGCCGAAGCAATACCAAAAAGAGTAATAAACAAAAACATCGTGAGTTTAGTCACTACGCTCAATATCATAACTCCTTCTTCTCCACCCTTAGACAGTAGTAAACTGTTCAGAACAGATATTACGAGGGAATCTTCAATTTCGATAATAAAGGCAGCAAGACCACCTATAAAAAGCGGGATAAAATAACTAATCCTAGGTTTATAAAAGAGTTTAATCTCTTTATTCTTTATAAAGAGTCTAAAGGCTACCAAGGCATAGAGAGCTCCCAGAAATTGGCTAATCATACTAGCAATGGCGGCACCTTCGATACCAAAACCTAAAGGTCCAATAAAGATGGGATCCAATAAAATATTGAGTAGGGCTCCAAGAACCATAGATATGACAGAAATCTTCGTATTTCCTAAACTTAGCAACACAAAGGATAAAAAACTATTCAGGGCAAAAAATATAGATCCAAGGCTTGCATAGCTTAGATAATCACTACTAGCCACTAGACTGGTTCCCTTTGCTCCAAAAAAAGCCATAATACCAGTAGCGTTGCTAAAACTAATAAGAGCAAAGAATAGTTGTAGCACCATAATAAGTAGGGCACCGCTACCAATAATTCTCCCCGCTTCCTCGTTTTTTCCTTTTCCTAAGCTTCTTGAAAGAAGGGTAGATGTACCCACACCAACCAAAATGGGAAGAGAAAATAGAAATCGCTGCATTGGGAAAACAAGGCCCAGGGCACTAAGAGCACCCCCACCTAGAAAACGACCTATAAAAAATGTATCGACCACGCCATAGAGCTCTGCGATAAGTAGTTTTCCAATCAGAGGCAGAGCCATACTTAAAAGTAAAGCATCGGTGGGTTTATCATAATCAATTGTACTCATAATTAAATCTCCTGCCTTAAGTCTACAGAACTTACGACAGGAAATCACGGCTTCTTTTTGGGACTTTTGTGGACTCTTTAGCTAATTTGAAATTTGCCTTTTTTATTCTTTCTTAAAAAGGTACAAAGTTATCCCCGGTAAATCGTTTTTACTACGTAGAGAAAAGACAATCTCCCTTTGTACGTAATCAAACTCCAAAATGGGATGGACATAGTCATTGAGA
>JAAYGQ010000043.1 GCA_012727635.1 Tissierellia bacterium
TAGTGTAATACTCATCGATATAGCGCATTGGTCTAGCGGCTGAACGAGGAACATCGGAGCGGTCAGGATTTGTACAGAAGGGAATACCAAAGCCGGTATGGCCAGTGGTAAAGCTCTTCATATTAAAATCCTTGTCACTGGCCATATGAAGACCGGAAAGGTCAACGGAGGCAGCAACTATCTTAGTATCCGTTGCGCCAGCTTTAATTAGGCCTCGGGCTGTTCCAGTGAGATTTCCACCACCGGCGTTGGTTACAACGACGACTTCAGGATCTTTGCCATATTTTTCTCTCATATCCATACTGATTTCATAGCCTAGAGTTTCAACACCTGCTATGCCAAAGGGAGTATACAAAGAAGCATTGAAGAAATTTGTCTCTTCAAGGATATCTAGGAATACATAGAAAAGCTCAGGACCTACAGTAAGTTGCATAACTTCAGCACCATAGGCTTCACAGGCGCGGGCTTTTTCAACAATTTCCGGTTGACCTACATATTCGCTATCATAGGTTTCTTGAACGATGATACAATCTAGACCTACTTTAGCTGCTAAAGAAGCAACACCGGCTCCATAATTACCACTGGTAGCGGCTGTAATGCCCTTATAACCATGTTTTTTGGCTTGATGAACGGCAATACTGGCTCTACGAGCTTTGAAGCTTCCCGATGGATTGGTGGCTTCGTCTTTTATCATTATACGGGCGCCATATCCTGGTTTAGCGTATTTTCTTGCAAGTTCTGTGAGATTATAGAGTTCAATGATTGGAGTATGGCCGACAAAGAAGCTTTCTTGAATTTCTCTAAGTTCTTCGATACTATAACCACTCTCACGCATCATTTTCTCATAATCAAAGGCGCAACCCTCAAGCTCAAAGGCATCATAGTCGATACCTACGGCTGTTTTCATAATCTCGTTTTTTCTTGCCATTAATTCATTATAATTTTTCATTTCCCCTCCCTTAAAATTCTGCGGGCATCTTCACCAACTCTTAAGAGTTCGGGCACAAGTTTGCCATAGTCCAGTTGATGTTGGGGATTAACCTCAACGAGATTTCCTTCTACAACTCTTCCGGCTTTGGTTCTAACTTTAACCGGATCTCCCATATTGGCATCTTCTAAAAGATAGCCCTTGGTCCAAAATTCCATGGGAACAGCCTTTGTGTCTTCGGGGATATTGTCTGCACGTTCTTCGGGTTGTAATAAAACATCATTAATACGAACCCAAGTGTTTTTTTCAATCATCTGTTTCTCCTATCTTTCGATACGATCTCTCATATCACCCATAATGGCGCGGGGACATGGAAGATCAAGCATTGTTTTAAGACCAGGTGTAGCATTTATGACTTGGGGAATCATATTTACGCACATGGCATAGGTACCGATTCCGCCTTCAATTTCGGGGCTGTTCGACATATTAACTTCAGGTGAGCCTTTAATAAAGACATAGTCTCCTGTGCTAATGCCAACCTGCTCAGGTTCGATTTGTTGAGGATGTTGCATATGAATGCGGGCCACTCCATCTACATAACCTTCGGCTGTCATGTTTACACCAGCAAGATTTCCAGCTTTAGCAAAGCCGTGGGGAGACTTACGGTCTACTTCAGTAATAATTGGTTCCATGTCTTGTTCAAATTTGTCAACTTCCCAGCCAATTCCATCGGCAATCATTCCGACGGACTCAGCAAAGCCAACATGACCTGTCATTTTGCCAGCAGCTCTTCGTTTATCAAATTCTTCAACAGTGATTCCTACACCCTGTTCGTGCATTACTAGTTCACCAAAGGGAGAAAGAGAATTCACTCGACGAGAGGTAATTTCTTCCACATTTTCCATGCATCCTGTCCAAACCAGTACTAGAAGGTCCATAATAAGACCTGGGTTAATTCCGGTTCCCAGTAGAGTAACTCCGTTTTCTTTAGCCAAACGGTCAAGTTCCTCAGCAAGCTCAGGAGATTGGGCTTTAGGATAAGCCATTTCTTCTGCTGTTGTGATGCAGTTCATTTTATTTTCAAGGATCAGTTTCATTTTGGGAAAACTGTCTTTAGTAAAGGAGTCAGTTGCAAGCATAACAATATCTGCTACACCGGGCTTGATAACATCTTCAACGCTTCCGATTTTAAGATCGGGGTGATTGCCTTGTTCGACACCAATGTGTTCATAGAAATCTTTGCCTTTTGAACGGTTACCGATGGCCCCTACAATTTCTACACCTTTTTTCTTCAGTAGCATTTTAGCCATGCCACCGCCCATTGCTCCAGGACCCCAAATAATTACGCGAACATTTTCTTTCATCTTTCCCTCCATGTTTTTATAGTTACTTTCTATATACTAGCAAGGTTCATGCCATCTTTTAAACCTTGCTTTAGCCACTTGTACGAAATTTACTTTCTTCAATCGCAAGTTATTTTGCTCTTTGGTGCAAAATACTTTGCTATTCTATCTTGTATTTTTTTAATTTATATTGTAGATTTTGCCTACTGATGCCCAGCCGTTTAGCGGTTCGAGTAACATTCCCCTCTTCCTTGGCATAGGCAAGACTAATGAGATTTTTTTCTAAATCTTGCAAATATTCCTGTAGTGGACGCTGATCTTGGTGATAGAGGTCTCCCCCTGGGGTTTCAAAGAAATAACTATTTGGCATATCGCTAATTTGCAAATACTCTCCCTCATTATCCTTAAGACTAAGGGCGGCTTCAATAAGATGCTCCAGCTCTCTTACATTTCCAGGAAAGGAATGTTTTTTTAAGCTTTTAATGAGTTCCTTCGAAAGACCGAGTAAAGGCCCAGCTTCTTCTTGGTGCTTTATAAGAAAATAGCGACTAAGAACCTCAATATCTCCTATTCTTTCTTTGAGTACAGGTAAATAAAGAGGAAGAACATTTAGACGGTAGTAGAGATCCTTGCGTAGACTGCCTTCTTCTACTTGAACCAGGGGGGCTCGATTGGTAGCAGCAATAATACGAACATTGATGTATAGATCCTTTTCTCCCCCAACCTTACGTATGGAACTCTCCTGAAGAACTCTAAGAAGCTTGCTTTGTAGTTCAAGACTCATTGAGTTTATCTCATCAAGAAAAAGCGTTCCCCCATCGGCCTGTTCGAAGAGTCCTCGGCTGTCTACAGAGCCTGTGTAGGCTCCCCGCACCGTTCCAAATAGTATACTCTCCAGTAAATTTCCAGGAAGGGCTCCACAGTTAACCGCTACAAAGGGATGTTCTTTTCTTCGAGAAGCATTATGTATGGATTGGGCAAAAAGTTCTTTTCCCGTTCCTGTTGCTCCATAGATAAGAACGGTAGCATCACTGGCGGCGCAGCGCTTTGCTCTTTTAATCGATTCTTTTATGGCGGCGCTCTGCCCTATAATATGATCAAAGGTATAGTAATTAGGCTTAAAATCTTTTTTATTTATGCGACTGAGTTTTCCTACTTCTTTACTAAGCTCTGCAATATGGGATACATTGTTACTAACTTCCATGGCCCCAATAATCTTTTCATCTTTAAAAAGAGGATAACTGGTATTCATGGCAGAAATTCGCTCTCCCCGAAGATTATTATAATCTTGAAGATTCATATATTGTCTTTTACCCGTGCGCATGGCTTGGGTTAAAGTGGACGTCTCTTCGCTAAGGTGGGGAAAAAGATCCATTATATTCTTTCCAATAACTTCTTCAGCCTCTAGACCTTCAATTTTTGACATGGCCTCATTATAAATAAGGCTATTTCCTTCTAGATCTACAACGTGAACACCTTCTTGTATATGCTCAAGAAGCATCTTTAGAATAATCTTTTCCATAGGTCCTCCCCTATTAGTATACATCAAAATGGTAAAGATGCATAATATTTTGCGTCTTTCTTTTATTCTCATTGTCATCTATAATTGATATTTGTGTGAGGTGAACCATGAAAAAAATTAATTCTGACTTTATTAAACTTAATATTGGTCTTTTTCTCTATTCCCTGGGTATGGTCATCGGCTATGAAGCCCATGTTGGTTATGCACCCTGGGAAGTCTTTCATGTGGGAATATCCAAAGTAACAAACATATCAATTGGTCAAGCCAGTATCCTTGTGGGCCTTCTTATCCTACTTTATACCATACTAAAAAAAGAACCTTTAGGCATCGGAAGCATACTGAATATGATTGTTGTGGGTCTTGTTTTCGATCTTATCCTCTATCTGGGTTTTATACCAACCTCCCATTCCTTTACCCAAAGTATGATCTATGTTTTTCTTGCCATGGTGATTATTTCTTTTGCCACCTACTTTTACGTGGGGGCAGGCTTTGGGGCTGGACCTAGAGACGGCCTAATGATTTCTATTAGTAGGCGTTTTGGCTTTTCCATGGGTGCCAGCCGGCGTTTTATTGAAATAACAGTGACTGTACTTGGTTATTTCATGGGTGGCCAAGTGGGCATCGGAACTCTTATCTTTGCCTTTGTAACAGGTTATATTATGGATTTCATCTTTACTAAAGTTAATTTTGATCCCAAAACAGTTGAACATCGACTGATTAAAAAAAGACAAACTACATAAAAATGGAATCAGTCTCTAAAAGGGCCCATCAAAAGATGGACCTTTTTTTATTGCATAATGTCTGCTGTAATAGTTGATATTAGTATAAAATCATCACCTACTAATCACTGGGCAAGGAGATAGATCCCTCTTCTGCTTTTTTTTCAATTCGTGATATTTTTTTTCTTTTCTATTCCATGCATAATTTGTACTCATTCTTGCTCCAAGGTATGTCACAAAAAAATACAAAAATAAATTTAAAAAATGAAAAAATGTTAGATTACCCTTATAGAAATTTGAAGCAGTTAAACCCAGCAATACAGAAAAGGCCATTAACCTGCTCCTTTTATGGATATACTTTTCTTTTCCTTCTTGCCTAATTTCAGCCCAGGACTTCTTAGTGTTTTTATTTTTCATTCCACTCACCTAGTGTTTTTCGTATTTAATATCTTATTTAATCTGATTTCTCTGAGGTTAAATTCCCCCTAAATTTCA
>JAAYGQ010000044.1 GCA_012727635.1 Tissierellia bacterium
TACGATTTTTAGCAGCTGATTTATTAAGCATAGAAACCTCCTTTATTACACTAATTATACCACAAAAAGAGCTCGAAAGCACTGATAAATCAACACTTTCGAGCTTTTAATAATACGATTTATTCTGTGTCTACCAGAGTGAATCCTATGAATAGTCAATACTTTGTCTTCACTCTGCAACCTCTTAGAGGTTATAGGATTAGCGGAAGACATATAAGAAGAAACCCGGTAAAGCCAAAAATAAAAACATAGGACGTATCGGCAAGGCGCCGCTTTTTATTTTCTGTTGTAATAGAGGGGCTCATAAAAAACACCACAGCCAGTAGCAGAAAAACCACCCCGGCATATTCAAAGGCACTTTCTAGGGGTGTCTTCAGGAAAAGGTGGATTGCATAAGCTAGAATTCCACCCCCTGCTATACTTTTAAATAGTAACTTCAGCCAAGGGTATTATCTATGCATGGGTCCCTTCCAAATAACTACCACCATCATATTTTACCCAGCGATAGCTTTCCTTCTCGAGAAGTTCATCGACATAACGAAAAATTTCATCTTCATTAAGATTGTATAGTACTTCCAGTTCCCTTGGGTATAAGCGTCCAGCGAGTTTGAGTTCTTCCTTTAGCGAGCGCAATTTACACTGCGCGGGTTCAAAGCCAAGTAAAAGGCTCAATTGATCTCTGAGTGCGTCACATTCAAGCTCTCCCATCGCTGTTTGAATCTTTCCGTCATGGACCATAACTAAGCTTGGTATCTTAGTTATAGTAAAACGATTACCCAGGCGCAGGTCCTCTTGAAGTCTTCGCTCCCCTTCTCCATTTTTACAACTCTCGATGATGTCGCCGCCTCGTTCGCCTAGACTTTGAATCAAGCCCTTAAGATTGTTCTCATCGGATAGATCGATTTGTTCGGTGAAAAAAGAAGAACGCATCAATCGTAAAAAGGACAAACTTTTTTCTGGAGCTACAGCAGAGAAAACTCTGAAGGCTTTAGAGGGCAAAAGGCTATGGGCTTCCTTAAGTTTTTCGTTTTTAAATTCCCCTGAAAGACTCCCTTGGAAATCTTCAGCGCTACCCATTATAATATGCAAGTCAAGATAATCATCATAAATTTGAAGAAATCTATTTAAATGGGGTTCATGGGACCAACAATGAAAACAAAGGGGATTGGTAAAATAAAATAATTCCACTTTCTGATCACGATAAAACTTCGTCACTTTTTTCTCCTAACGATCAAATAGAAAAGATTTGATTAGGGCAGCCACTTCTCTAAAGTAGCTTACAATAAATAACTTGATAGGGGTTGAAACAGGTAAGGGGTAGGTTTCCATATCCAGTCTGGCGGCTAAAAAGTTTATTCGTAACATGTGGTAATCACTGCTGCACACCATTACCGGCTGCAGGCCCAGGGTTTCTTCTAAAATTAATTTTGCGTTTTTAAGGTTGGTCCAGGTTGATGTTGACTGCTCTTCTAGTATCAAACGATTTTTATCAATGCCTAGGGAAATAAGATAGGTGGCCATAGCACGGGCTTCGCTGATATCTTCACCAGATTTCCTACCGCCTAAAAGAAGAGCCTTAGCTCTAGGATGGTCTTCGAGATAGTCTCCTGCCGCCCGAGAGCGCAGTAAAAGAGTTTCTGAGGGCTCCGAATCAACCACCGAAGCACCAAATACAAGAATAAGATCCACCTCTAGAGGACTTTGCTTTTGACCATAAATGTAGATTCCTCCTAAAAAAACTAGCAAAGCAAGGAAAATAAGAAACAGTTTTTTCATGCTCTAGAAAAAGCAACAATGTTTTTAGCCAGTAGTTTTGTTGCCTCCACAAAATACTCTTCATCAAGATCAAATTTCGGGTGGTGGTGGGGATAGCATTTTCCGTCCACCATTTTTGGTGTGGAGAAGAAAAAGTATACTCCGGGAATTTCCTGTAGAAAATAGGACATATCTTCACCAACCATAGTTCCGCTTTCTAGCAAAATTACTCGCTCGGGGCCAAGAAACTCCCTTGCTTCTTTGAGGAAAACCTTTGTCATTGCTGCATCATTTTTGACAACGGGGTACCTAAAATTATAGTCAATCACCGCTTGCGCTCCGTAGCTCTTGGCAATTTGTGAGGCCAATTCACCGATACGGCCAGCGATTTGTTTTCGAGATTTTTCAGTAAGACTGCGTACCGTACCCTCAAGTTCCACTTCACCCGGCATAATATTAAAACTGGTACCCCCGCTGATTTTACCAAAGCTAAGGACTGCCGGTTCTCGGGGATCAAGTTCTCTACTTATAAGATACTGAAGCTGGCTGACTATCAGGGAAGCAATAAGGATTGTGTCATTTCCCAAGTTAGGCAGGGCACCATGGGCACCACTTCCTTTTATTCTAATGGAAAACCGGTCGGCCGCCGCCATTATAGCTCCGGCCTTGACACTGGCAATGCCAGCTTTATGATTCATTATCATTCCCAGATGAACCCCGAGAATTGCTTCGATATTAAAGTCACTTAGGACGCCTTCTTTAATCATGGGAAGGGCCCCTCCAGGATGTTCTTCCCCAGGTTGAAAGATGCACACAAATCGGAAATCCATTTGTTCTTCTATACTTTTAAAATAAGCGCACAGCCCCAGTCCTAGGGCCATATGGCCGTCATGACCACAGGCATGCATAGCAAGACCCTGGGCTGAAAAAGATAAACCTGTCTCTTCTAGTATTGGAAGGGCATCCATATCGGTGCGAAAGGCAATGGTTCTTCCCTGGCCCACAAAGGCAACCGGGGCATTTGCGTTGATGTATTCTCGGTAATTGACATTCATCTTTTCAAGTTCTTTTTTTATATAACCACTGGTTTTGGGTAGATGGAGTCCAATTTCAGGTATACCATGGAGATCTCTACGCCACGCAATTAGTTTTTCTTTTAGTTCTTCAATGTTTTTCATACCTCTATTATACTATAAAGACCTCCATATAAAGGTTTCCTTTCTTTAGCAATTGAAGAAAAAAAATGACCCTAAGGTCATTTAATCAATAAGATTCCTTTACTTTTCAGATCCTCTTTGCAGCTTATCAGAGCAAGAGAAATAAAGTCATCCATCATTTCCGGTGAAAAATAAACGAAACTCCTCTCAAGAGAGCGAGGTGTCCTTTGATAGAATTTACAAATAAAGTCAATTTTTTTCTCAAAGGCGTCCTCGGAGAAAAAAGGGAGATAGATATTGGGAAAGCTCCTGATTCCCTGAAAAACCTGGTAAGCATAGTCCTGGGGATGCTGCCTTAGGTATAGGCGATCAATATCGTACCAATCTTTTCTTACTTCTTGTAAAAACAATGGGTCCCATCCCAGGGTCTGCATATAATTTTCCATAATGGGTCTTGACACCATTTCATGCCACTTTATATCAGTTATAAGATGTAGATAGTAACCCAGATAAAAATCATAGTTTTCATCACCCCTTTGACCTTTTAAATAGTCTTGGAAAAAGAATTCGCTGAAAACTTCTTTGCTTTTAGGTTTTAATTGCCAGTGGGTTAGGGGTTTTTGCGGCAAGAAACCTTCATCGGTGATATAGCCACAATCAGGGCCGATACTTCCAACGATAAGTTGTTTAGGGTCGGCCTCTAGATAGCGAAGTAAGCTCTTAGCAATTCTAATGTGAGCCATCCAGGTAGCCATAGTGCCTCCTATTTACTCCAAGGATTCTTACGGATATCGTATTCTCTTTCCTTGAAGAGTTCTTCGAGATTGTGGACGGTTTCTTCTACTTTTTCGCGCTTTTCCCAATCCTCATAATCCAAAGTAAGAAGGGTGATTTCAAGTCCCTTTATCCCTTTGAGTAGATCCTCATCCTGCTCTCTTTTTAATGTCGTATCTAAAAAAACCGAACGCTCATAGAGCTTGGAAAGCAACTCTTTAAAGGGTGTGTTTTCAGGATCATCCTTAAGGGCCCGTATTTTATTGATGGCTTCGCGCAGAGGGTCATTCCACTGAAGCTCCTTAAAATCCGTAATGGGAGTGCTGTGTTCTGCTGCCAGCATCATAAATAAGGACAGCGTCGCCAGAGCCAAAAGTAGAATTTGAATTACAATAAGTAGCGTTTTTTTCTCCACAGGCTTGATCATAAATATTAGGCTAAGAAGAACAGAAATTATAAAATAAGCAACCAGTACAATAAAGGGTGCAGAAAGAAAAAACTTTTTCTTTTTGCTTAGTAGTAGTTGCACCAAACTAAGCCCTCCAAATAATGCAATAATAGAAAACAAGAGAAAAAAGTAACCCGTGGCTCCCACTATCTCATTTCCGGGGTATATTACTAGGTACCAAACCGTTGATAGGATAATAGAAAGTCCACCTAGAATAACCATAATCATGCTTTGTCTTTTCATTATTCGCCTCCACGCATTTCTAAGCTAAGTGTATCATAATTTTAGTATTCCTTCTAGGTTTCCATTGAAAGTCTGCTTCCTTGAGATGTTTTTTCTATAATGATTTTATTTGGAATTCGTTCCTTTAATTCTTCCACATGAGAAATAATCCCTACCAACCTGCCAGTGTCTGAGAGTTTCATTAGGGTTTCAATGGCGCTATCAAGGCTTTCACTGTCCAAAGAACCGAAACCCTCATCGATAAGTAGGGTATCCATGCCAATACTGGAAACCTGGGAATAGATAAATTCACCCATGCCAAGGGCTAAAGCCAAAGAAGCTTTAAAACTTTCCCCGCCCGAGAGGGTCTTAATGCCTCTTTGAGTACCGGTATAAGCATCACTCACATCAATATCAAGGCCTTTTTTTCCTGGGCCCTTTGTGGTAGAAGCGTCGCTTCGAATGAAATTAAATCGTCCAGAACTCATTTCAAAAAGAAGATGACTGGCTCTTTCAAGAATTTCATCGAGATAGGCAGCCAGCACGTAGCGCTCAAAGGAAACCTTATCCCCTTGGGCACCCATAGCCACGGAATAAATTCTGTGAAGAAGATCATAGTCTTTTTGGATTTCTCTTTTCTTTTTATCATACTCTTGGGCCTTCTTGTAACGGCTTTGATCATGGTTTAATGCGGCGCTTAATTCTTTGTCCTTTTCACGCAGAGCGCTAATCTTGTTTTCCAGACAATTGAGCTCTTCTTTTTTTTGTGTATCTTCTTCCCTTAACTCTTCTTCCACCAGGTTTTTTACCTGCTCTTCTAGTATGGCCAGCTGATTGGTATATTCTTTAATCCTATTTTCGCGATTTTGAAGCTCTTCTTTTTCCAAAAGATCTTTCTCGTAATCTTCTTTTAGTCCCAGTTCTTTTCTGATCCTGTCGTGTTTTTCTTTGGCTTTGTTAAAGGCCATTCTTTTCTCTTCTAGGGCCTTACTTGCGCTTTCGGAGCTCTGCTTTAATAAAACCGCCTTCTCCTTAGCCTCTTGATAGGCTTTCTCTGAATTTTTATAGGCTTCTTCTATTTCTTTGCTTTGTGCACGCCACAGTTGATTTTGCTGATCAAGCTCATTTAAAGAACAGTAGGAATAGTTCTTATTTAGTTTGCTTTCTAAATCAGCAAGTCGGGCCATAAGCGCCGCTGCCTTTTCTCTGTATTTTCGCAGATCATTTTGCACCGCTACAATTCTATCTTCAGAAAGGATTGGTAGTTCTTTGTCTTTTTCTTCTTTGTTCTTTGCTATGGATTCCTCCAGGAGTTTATATTTCTTATTTCGCTCTATCACCACTTCTTCCAGCTTCATAAATTCTTCAGGGCTTAATTTCACAATGGCTGAGACTTCTTTTTCTAAGGCGTCCTTTTCATGGCCAAGCTTTATCACAAGATCGTTTAACTTTTTATGGGCAATTTTGGCTTCTTCCAACTCCTTGTCACTGATTTTTTGACTGCCCACTGCAGGATGAGGATGATGGGTGCTGCCGCAAACAGGGCAGGGTTTATTATCTATCAAGGAATCTGCCATCACTCCTGCCAGGGAACCTATATAAAGTGAAAAAAGATGATCATAATTTTCTGACACTCGTTTTTCCTTGGCACAAGTTCTTAAAAACTCCTCTTCTTTTTCTTTGTACTGGTTATGGAGCTTTCTTCGTTTCTTTTGTGCTTCAAGGAGCTCTTCGTTTTTTTCGAGTTCTGTCTTCTCTAGTATATAAAGGTCCCTAAGCCTACTGTACTCAGAGTTGGCTTTTTCTTTTTTGATTCTTGCCCTATCATAGGCTAATTTTTTATCTTGTTGATTTTTTTCTTCCTTTTCAAGGGAGGCAATTTTATTATTTACACCAAGCAAATTGCCTTCAAAGCCAAGTTTTTCTTTTTTGGCATCGAGATAAAGAGCAAGTCCTTCCTTTATGGCTATAAGTTCTTCTATGTTTTTTTGTATTTCCGGAAGTTTCTCTCTTTTTTCTTCGGCTTCTAATAGAAGCTTTTCTTTGGCATTTTTAATCTTTTGAGCTTCAAAGAAAAGTTCTTCTTCTTTATTTGCTTTTTTTTCAAGCAAGTTCCGGGCTTTTTCTTCGGCCAAAAGATTTTCTCTATAGGGAAGAAGTTCTTTAGCACGGCGATTTATAGCAAGGATCATTTCGCCTTCTTCAACCGAGGATTTCTCAAGAAGATGCTTTCTTCTTTTATCGAAAATCTCAAGGTTTTCCTGAATTTGATGGAGCCCAAGCATTAAATCCGATTTATTCTTATCCTGCTTCTCCAGTTCCATTGCCAGTTCTTTTAGTAGGGGTTTTCTTTCTTCAATGGCTTCTTTTAATTCTTCAATCCGTTCCCTGGCTGGGCGCTGGGAATCATTTTCCCCTAGAACTTCTCCCAGTCTAGTGTCGATGGTCTCTAGTTCTTGCCCTAGGCGCTTTTCTTCTTCCTTAAGGGCCTGGGTAAAGGCTTGAAGCTGCTGGGTGGAAAAAATTCTTCTAAAGATTTCTTCCTTGGCTGCGCTATTGGCTTCAAGGAGCTTTTGAAATTCCCCCTGGGGCAAAAGTATAATTTGGGAAAATTCATCATAGCTAAGTCCTAAGATTTCGCTTATCTTTTCAGTGACTTCCGAGACGTTTGTCGCCATCAGTACACCATCAATGTATAACTCAGCCCTGGCACTGTGCTTTACTAAGGCTTTACGCTTACCCTGAGCTTCTTGGGCAGGGCTTCTATAAAGAAGAATCTTTTTTCCTCCCAATTCAAAGGTGAACTCTACATAGCAAAGCTCTTCCTTGGCGTAATGGCTTTTAAGGCTATCGTTTTGACGCTTTTTATTACTGGCTTCTCCGTAGAGAGCGAAACTGATAGCATCAAAAATCGTTGTTTTTCCTGAACCCGTCGGACCACTGATTAAAAAAAGTCCTCCACTATCAAAAAGCGTAAAGTCGATGACCGTTTTTTTTGCATAGGGTCCAAAGGCATTAAATTCGAGTTTAATCGGTTTCACGCCCACTCCTTTCGAGCATCTTGTTAACGATTTCAATCTCCGCTTCGGCTAATGCATGGCCGGTGGACTCAAAGTAGAAACTTTTAAAAAGGGATAGGTGATCGAGACTTTGGATTTCCTCTCCGCTTTTTGTTTTGAGATTGCTCTGTATTTGTAAGTAGTTAAGGCCCAGTGCTCCAGGATAATTTTGTTTTAGCCTATTCATAGCATTGCTCACATAGGAGGTGTCTTCCAGTTCAAAATAGCACAAATCCTCAGAAGTCTGCTCCATCAGCTCGTGAAAAAAGCCTCTATATACACAAAGGTCCTTGTCAAGGCCTAGGCCGTGAAAGTCCACGGTTCCATCCTGGGTATCTATGATGATATAGCCCGGTTCTCTATCTGCTTCACTCTTTGAATACTTCATAGGAGCTCCGCTGTAACGTACATTGTGGGCCAGGGACTGGGCCCTGTGAATATGTCCCAGGGCTACGTAATCGAACTTCTCAAAAAGTGTTGTGGATAAATTTTCTGTGGATCCTAGAAAAAGCGGCCTTTCCGAATCACTCTCCTCCAGTGGTGCCTCCCCTAGCACATAGTGGTGGCTCATCATAATGTTAAATTTATTTGGATTTAGCTCCAAGCTGCAGAGATGATGGGCCATGGCCTCTTCCAGGTTTTTAAACTTCTCTCCATGAATAAAATTCAAGGTGGCGCGATCTACATAGGGAAGAGCGTAGATATCAACATCCTCTAGTTCGATTTTTGAAATGTATTTATCTACAAGACCGATATGGAGCCCCATGGCCGAAAGCAGGTCCGCCGCATAGGCAAGCCGCTCAGGGCTATCGTGATTACCGGGGATCATCATGACTTTAACCCCTAGTTCCAGACAAAGTTCGCTTAGAAAATTACTTAAAAGTTCAACGGCCTCCTTAGGAGGAAGACTGCGATCGTATATATCACCGGCTAACAATAAAACTTCCACTTTATGTATCTTTACAGCTTCAATAAGACCCTCTAGCATCTGTTTTTGCAAATCCAAAAGAGAGCGTTCATTAAGGGTCTTTCCTAAGTGCAAATCCGCAGTATGTAGAATCTTCATGTTCCTTTCCTTTCTCTAACTTATATATAAATAATAGCATAGACCGCCCAAGGGGTATAGGCATAGCATTCTCTAAATTATTTTTTATTTTTTTATCTCTTGCAAAAACTTTGAAAATATGGTATTTTTTGGAGAGATAGGTATACAAGGAGGTTATGATGCTTAAGGGCAGACATCTTATTAATAGTGAAGACTTCAGCACAGAAGAAATTCAATCCATTATCTCTTTGGCTCAAAAGATTATTGCGAGTCCTCAGCGCTTTTCCCACTGTTGTGATGGAAAATTGCTAGGGACTCTTTTTTTTGAGCCATCGACCCGAACAAGACTGAGCTTCGAAGCCGCCATGCTTCGCTTAGGAGGCAGGGTCATCGGTTTCGCCGATGAATCCAGCAGTTCTTCCACCAAGGGTGAAAGCCTAGTGGACACCATACGTACCGTTGCGTCCTATGCAGACTTACTGGCCATGCGCCATACAAAGGAAGGTTCATCCTTTTTGGCCTCCTCGGTTTGCCCGGTTCCCCTTATCAACGCCGGCGACGGAGGACATCAACACCCTACCCAAACCCTTACCGACCTTTTAACCATCGTAGAGGCTAAGGGTCAACCCGAAGGACTCTGCGTGGGCTTTTGTGGAGATCTTAAGTTTGGTCGAACGGTTCATTCCCTCGTTAAAGCCATGAGCCGATACCCCGACAACCGCTTCATCTTCATTTCACCTAAAGAGCTACATATTCCCAATCACATCAAAATAGAACTGGATCGCTTAGGCGTTGAGTACAGAGAAATTGAGCGCTTAGAAGAAGTTATAGATGAACTTGACGTTCTTTACATGACCCGAGTTCAAAAGGAACGCTTTTTCAACGAAGCCGATTATATCCGCCTCAAAGACAGTTATATCCTAGATAAAAAGAAACTTAGAAGCGCAAAAAAAGACCTTGCCATTTTGCACCCTCTACCTAGAGTAAATGAGATTCATCCTGAAGTAGATAGTGACCCCAGGGCCCTGTATTTTAGGCAGGTAGGTTATGGAATGTACGCCCGTATGGCACTGATTATAAAAGTATTGGGGGTAGAAGAATGTTAAACATTAACAGTATCGCCAAGGGGATTGTCATTGACCATATCACCCCGGGCAAAGGCTATGAAATTTTTAAACTTCTTGAACTGGATAAAGCCAGTTATACCGTGGCGCTGATTATGAATGCCCAAAGCAAAAAACATGGGAAAAAAGACATTATAAAAATCGAGAATGTCATCGATATGGATCTTAGAGTCCTTGGTATTCTAGACGATTCACTGACCATCAACATAATCGAAAACGAAGAGATCATCGAAAAAATACATGTAAAACTTCCTGAACATGTGGAAGGTTTTCTCAAATGCAACAATCCTCGCTGTATTTCCACTTCCGAGCGAAATATGGTTAATAAGTTTTCCCTGGTGGATCCTACCACCCATTTATACAAATGCGATTACTGTGACCATCTCTACAATGTGGAGGAATAAATGCTAGTGATAAAAAACGCAAGGCTCATCGATGCCCTGGGAGAGAAGCAAGGCTATCTTCTTATTGAAGAAGGTAAAATAAAGATTCTTAAAACTCTTGAAGGCCATGAGGATACGCCCTATCTTGACCTTCAGGGGCTAACCCTTATGCCGGCTTTTTGTGATACCCATGCTCACTTCAGAGATCCGGGAATGACCTATAAGGAAGATCTCGAAAGCGGTAGCCGAGCGGCCCTGGCCGGGGGCTATACAACGATCAACCTTATGGCAAACACTTTACCCATTGTCGATAGCAAGGATATCTATGAAGACATCATAAAAAGAGCCAGAGCACTGGAGCTAATTGACATACACCAAGTAATGGCGGTAACAAAGGGATTTGGAGGTGAGGAATTGATTGACTTTGACCAATTGCCCTCCTCCCTTAGATGCATTAGCGACGATGGCAAGGGGATCCTTTCAAACTATGCCATGTACCAAGGCTGCCTTAAGGCCAAAAAAAAGGATCTAACCATCATGGTTCACGCCGAAGATCCCCAGCTTTCACCGGAAGATTATAGGGCAGCAGAAGACCTTATCACTATTAGAGATGTCTACCTCAGTGGCCATTTGGGAGCTAAGATACATTTTTCCCATGTATCCACCAAAGCCTCCATGGAAGCCATCATAGAGGCAAAGAAACGAAATTTTCCTGTAAGCTGTGAGGTCACTCCCCAGCATCTGGTACTTTGGGATCATCCCTATAGGGTCAATCCACCAATCCGTATAAAGGAAGATGCCCAGTTTCTTATCCATGCCATAAAGACCGGCTATGTAGATGCCATCGGCACCGATCATGCCCCCCATAGCCAAGAAGATAAAAAAAATGGCGCGCCGGGTATGATTGGCCTTGAGACGGCTTTTGGCCTCTGCTACACTGGACTTGTAGAAGAAAATAATTTGCCCCTAAGCCAACTTAGCCGCATTATGAGTTTAGGAGGCCTTGAAGTTTTGGGCATTAAAAACCGCGGCCTACTAGAGGATGGTTATGACGCCCATCTGGTTGTGGTAGACTTGGAAAAAGAGTATCAAATCAGGGAAGAAGACCTTCACTCCAAATCAAAAAATACACCCTTTATCGGAAAAAAAGTCCGAGGCCAGGTTAGGATGACCTTGGTCGGAGAAACGATTCTTTACAGGAGAGAGCGATGATGGATCAACTGGTTCGTGAAGTAAGAAATAAAAGCTGTGTCTGTGTAGGCTTAGACAGCCATCTGGACTATGTGCCCCCTTCCATGAAAAAAGGAAATCCTTCTGAAATCCTTTTTAACTACAATAAAGCGATTATTGACGCCACAGCCGATCTTGTGGCGGTGTTCAAGCTGCAGATCGCCTACTACGAAGCCTTGGGCCTTGAAGGATTAAAGGCCTATAAAGACACCCTTATCTACCTTAAGCAGCAGGGTCTTCTTAGCATTGGCGACATCAAAAGAGGCGATATTGCTGCCACGGCCAAGGAATATGCCCGGGCCCATTTCCAGGGAGATTTTGAAGCGGATTTCATTACCCTCAGCCCCTATATGGGACTGGATAGCACCACACCCTATCTGCCCTATCTTGAAAAGGGAAAGGGAGTTTTTGTGCTACTTCGTACCAGTAATCCCGGTAGCCGAGATTTACAAAGCCTTGAATACAATGGGGAAAGCCTCTTTTATCATCTTGGGGACCTACTCAAAAATCTAAGTAGAGATTACATTGGTACAGAAGGCTATAGCAATTTAAGCCTTGTTGTGGGAGGAACCCACAAAGATGAGGCACAAAAAATCCGTACAAGGTACAATGACCAGTTCTTTCTTATCCCGGGCTACGGCGCCCAGGGCGGAACTGCCAGTGATGTCAAGCTCTATCTAAATCAGGGCAATGGCGGCGTAGTCAATTCTTCTAGAGGCATTATCACAGCCTATAAAAATTTTGAAGATGGAGAAGAACGCTTTAGCCATTATACCAGGGAAGCGGTAAAACAAATGGTGAGGGATATTCATGGAAGCCTATAGAAAAGTGATTGTCCTTGAAAACACCCAGCTCACTAGTGATATGTATGAAATGAAAGTGGAACTGGCAGATCTTCCTCAGCCGGGACAATTCTATATGCTTCGAGCCTGGGCAGGGGTTCCCTATCTCCCCCGACCCTTTTCTGTCTGTGATGCCGATGGGAAATCCCTTAGCTTTCTCTATCAAAAAACAGGAAAAGGCACAGAGATTATGGCACAAATGCGTAGCGGAGATCATATAGATATTCTGGGTCCCCTAGGTAAAGGCTACCCCCTAAAAGAAGGAAATGTCGCCATTATTGGTGGCGGCGTGGGCATTGCACCACTACTCTATCTTGCGAAAAATCTTGAGGGCCCGGTAGATGTCTATCTTGGATTTAAACAAGAGGCCTTTTTCATTGAACGTTTTAAGCCCCATGTGCGGCAAATTTTTATCTCCACAGAAAACGGTTCCTGGGGCCACAAAGGTTTTGTCACGGAGCTGCTAACCGATAGCTACGATGCAGCCTATGCCTGCGGAAACATGCTTATGATGAAAGCCGTTAAAGATAAAATAGACGGACTCCTCTACTTGTCCCTGGAGTCCCATATGGCCTGCGGAATCGGTGCCTGTTTGGGCTGCGTTCAAAAAACGGCCCAGGGTCAACTCTGTGTGTGCAAAGATGGCCCTGTCTTTGAATCCCGGGAGGTGCTCTTTGACGACTATTAATTTATTTGGTAAAACCCTTAAAAATCCGGTTATTGCTGCTTCAGGAACTTTTGGTTTCGGAAGAGAATACCAAAAATACATGGATCTTTCTGCCCTGGGGGGTATTTCCAGCAAAGGGCTCACCTGGGACAAAAGAGCCGGCAATTCGGGACAAAGAATATTCGAGACTGCCTCGGGAATGATGAACAGTATCGGCCTACAAAACCCCTCGGTTCTTGGCTTTATTAAAGAAGAACTCCCCTTTATGCTGGGACTTGACACCTATATCCTAGCCAATCTCGGAGGCTCCACCACAGAAGATTATGTACGAGGTGTGGCTGAACTGGATGCCACGGCCGTAGACGCCATTGAACTTAATATTTCCTGCCCCAATGTAAAAGAAGGAGGTATGGCCTTTGGCATACGCTGTCTAGATGCCAAGTCCATCGTTGAAGCCGTACGACCCTTTACCACAAAGCCCCTTATCGTGAAACTCTCGCCCAATGCCGAAGACATTAAGGCCATGGCCTATACCTGCGCCCAAGCTGGAGCCGACGGACTAAGCTTGGTTAACACCTTTAACGCCCTGGCAATAGATATAATGACGCGAAAACCTGTCTTTCATAATGTAACCGCCGGTCTTTCAGGGCCCTGTATTAAGCCCATTGCTCTCAGGATGGTCAGGGATGTGGCCCTAACGGTAGATATCCCCATTATTGGCCTAGGTGGCATCACCTGCTGGCAAGATGTGATTGAATTTATTATGGCAGGATCCACGGCGATTCAGGTGGGTACGGCAAATTTCTATGACCCTGTGGTGATGAAAAAAATCATCCTGGGCATTGAGAACTTTATGCAAAAGGAAGGAATAAAAGACCTCGAAGAAATCCGAGGTATTATAAGGTAATAACATGGAAAGAACGATGGAATTATTCAAAGAATCCGGCGCCCTACTGGAGGGACACTTTCTTCTTTCTTCGGGCATGCACTCAAATCGCTATGTGCAGTGCGCAAAACTTATTATGCATCCAAAAAAATGCGAAGAAGTAGCAAAAATTATTGCTGACAAACTAAAAGATCAGTCCTTTGATCTTGTGGTGGGTCCCGCCATGGGAGGGATTATTATTGCCTATGAAGTGGCCCGTGCCCTGGGACTTCCAGCTATTTTCACTGAAAGAGTCGATGGCGAAATGACTCTGCGCCGAGGCTTTACTGTTGAGCCTGGTATGAAAGTTCTTATTGTTGAAGATGTTGTGACTACCGCAAAAAGTTCTATGGAAAGTGCCAGAGTTATAGAAAAACTAGGAGCAGAGGTCTGCGCTCTTGCATCGATTGTGGATCGTACGGCGGGCAAAACTATACCTCTTCCTCTGTTTAGCGCCATTAAACTGGATATAGAGACTTACACTTTCGAAGATTGTCCTCTTTGTGCCCAAAAAATCCAACTGGTGAAACCAGGAAGTCGCACACAAAAGCCACCCCTTTAGGGAGGCTTTTTTCATAGCCTAAAGGAGGCTACTATGAATCTTACGTTAACCGTTCTATGTGAAAACAGTGTAGGCGAAATTGGTCCCCTAGCAGAACACGGATGGTCGGTTCTAATTGAAAGAGGGCAGGAAAGATACTTATTTGATACCGGTGGTGGTTTAACTCTCCAGCACAATGCGCTATTTTATAAAAAAGATCTCAAGGATCTGGATGGAATCCTGCTAAGCCATCATCATATCGACCATACTGGGGGTTTAGTGGCTGCATTAAAATTCAGCGGACTTACAAATGTCTACGCCCATCCAGATATTTTTAAAAAAACCTTTTCCTTTAGAAATAACAAGAAACTATTCATCGGAATGCCCTATACTAGAGCCTATCTTGAAAGTCTAGGGGCATGGTGGCAACTTAGTAACCAATTCAGAGAAATCGACCCCAATATTTTTCTTAGCGGTGAAGTTCCGAGAAAAACCACCTACGAAAAAGGAGACCAAAGCCTTATCTTAATCGATGAAAATGGCCGTTCCGCCGATACTCTGATGGATGATCAGAGCCTTATTGTTAAGACCAAAAGTGGTCTGGTCATCATTTTGGGTTGTGCCCATGCTGGAATAATAAATACGCTGGAACATATCATTGACAAAACTGGAGATCATCGAGTTTTAACTCTTATCGGTGGCACCCATCTTGGCTCAGTGTCCCAAGAACAAAAAGAACAGAGTCTAGAGGCTCTTCAAAGCTATGATATTGAAAGTATTGGGGTCTCCCATTGTACGGGGGCTGACGCCTCTTTTAAACTCAGAGAAATTTTTGGAGAAAGATTTTTCCACTGCCAAGTGGGAACCCAGCTCCAGTTTAAAGGGTAGATAACCTTTAAACTACCATACCAGAACCCAAACCTGCCAAAAAAATTATACTATGGCACAAAAATACTGACCCTAAAGTTGAACATTCAGTTCGACTTTAGGGTCAGTATTTAATAACAAAGTTTATTTATTGAATTTAAGGTCTTAGGCCTGTCCCACCCTGAAGATTAAAGGTCTCTCCGGTGATGTAAGAAGCATCGGGAGAAGATAGAAAAACACAAAGAGCTCCAATATCTGTCTCGGGATCGGCAAAACGTCCCATTGGAGTAGCAGAAATTGTTTTTTCATAAAGCTCTGGATATTCTTTTCTCCAATTGGCTAGGGCGTCGGTCATAGCCAGTGGGCAAATCACATTTACTGTAATTCCATCGGGGCCCCACTCAGTAGCGGCAACGCGACTCATACCACGAATTCCTTCTTTGGCAGCGGCATAACTTGATTGTCCCGCTCTTCCAGCAATACCTGCACCGGAAGCAAAGTTAATTACTCGGCCTTTATTTTCCTTAAGGGCTTCATAGCTGTGCTTCATATAAAAGAAAGTTGCATAGAGACCGGAATAGATGGCTTTGTCAAAATCCGCTTCGGTATGATCCTTGAGAGGGACCCCGGAAGCAGAATTCTGAGCATTGTTAACAACCACATCGACACGGCCAAATTTTCTTATCGCTGCATCAACCACAGCCTTCACATCTTCTTCTTTGCCCCCATCGGCAGTTACAACTAAGACTTCTCCTCCATGTCCACTGAGTTCTTCCTTGGCGTTTTCCAGTTTACTTAAAGTACGGCCCGTAAGTACCAGATTGGCCCCTACCTTTGAAAAAGCCCGAGCAATCCCTAGACCAATTCCAGAACCACCTCCGGTGATGATGACTGTTTTACCACTCAAATCGTACATCTTATCCTCCTTTTATGCAGTGTTTTATATTTGAAAATTTCTTTCTTACTCACTTTAGTCTTCCCAAGTTTCAAAATCTTCACGATATGCAAGGCCAAAAAGATGTTTGACTGGAAGGGTAAAGGCAATTCCCGTGCCGGGCTCCCGGATTTTTCCCGCTTCCACCACAGCTTCCATAATTTTTTTTTCCTTTTCTCCGGTTTCTGTAAGAATTAAAATCACTTCCTTTGCCTGGTCGATATTTCTTCCTATCCAGTGGCCAATATCGCTCTCACCGGTTCCTCGTCCATAAAAAACCGTAGCTCCCCGGGCACCGGCTTCCTTGGCCTTTTTAATGATTTTATCAGCCTTTCCACGTTCTATTATAACTACAATCAATTCGACATCGATAGGTAACATGATTCCTCCTAAAAACGTGTGACGATTCCAAGAACCAGCACACTGACCATGGCTCCAAGACTGGTAAGGCCAATAATCCCAAAACCAGATAAAAGTGGATCTACATTATCAAGAACACTGGCAAGACCCACGGCTAGAGCCATATTCAAAGGAATATTCACAGGTCCCGTGGTGGCACTGGCGGCATCCATGGCGATGGATGCAAAGGGTTCCGGCGCGAAAAAACTAAGAATGAATATAAGGATAAGAATTGGTGCTAAGATATATAAATAAGGAAGTTGGGAGAGGATGCGATAGAGTCCAAGAACCATTCCAAGTCCAAAACCTGCTGCTACGCCATGAACCAACATTCCCGAAGTGATTACTCCTGCCGAGAGGTTTTCAACCTCTAAAGCTAAAATTTTAAGGGCCGGTTCCACTAGGGTTCCAAGATAGCCTAGGACAAAACCAAATATTAGTACCAGCCAGGGATACTTTAAAAGATAAAGATTTCTTCCTACATTTTCTGCCAGGGGAACCAGAGTCATCTCTGTGCCCTTTAAAAAATAATGCAACCCCAGAATGGAAAGGATCATACCAATAATAAAGTTAGGCAAGCTCTCTAAGGGCTTTTTTAAAACAACAATCTGCATAAAAAGCAGTGCCAGGCTAATCGGTAGTATGCCCTTCATAGTATCCCACAGAGGTGAAATATAGTCCAATAATTTCATACAGTTCCTTTCACAACACTTCTTTGATATACTCAAATAAAGGAGTATATTATGTTAAAGGTTGGTTGTCATCAATCCATCGCCGGTGGCTACAGGGCCATGGCA
>JAAYGQ010000045.1 GCA_012727635.1 Tissierellia bacterium
AGTCTATGGGCAATAACAAAGGTTGTGCGGTTTTTCATTAGAGATTCCATGGCACTTTCTATCATTTCTTCGGTTCTAGTATCCACCGAAGAGGTGGCTTCATCGAGAATAAGCACAATAGGGTCTGCAATGGCGGCTCGGGCGATGGAAAGAAGTTGGCGCTGTCCCTGGGACAAGTTGCCACCATCACCACTTAGTAGAGTGTTGTAGCCCTGAGGAAGCAGCTTAATAAAGTGATGGGCATTGGCTAGCTTTGCTGCCCTTACCACTTCTTCATCGGTGGCATCCAGCCTTCCATAGCGAATATTTTCCATTACCGTCATCTCAAAGAGGTGGACGTCTTGAAGCACAATGCTAAGGGTCCTTCGTAAATCGTGGGCCTCTATGCGCTTTAGATCAATCCCATCGAAGGTTATACTCCCACCATTGATATCGTAAAATCGGTTAATTAGATTTGTGATGGTTGTTTTCCCCGCACCGGTACTGCCCACCAGGGCTATTTTTTGCCCCGGTTTAGCATAGAGAGAGATGTCGTGGAGAACTTCCTTGTCCTGGCTATAACCAAAGTTGACATTATGAAAGCGTATATCTCCCGCTACAGGAACTCTTTTTGTTTGGTCATTATCAGGCACTAGCCAGCAGTAACCATTGGAGCTATCGCAGTCTTCTATAAGACGGACATCGCCCTGGGTTTCTTCTTCGGGCTCATCTAAAATCTCAAAGATTCGCTCGGCTCCCGCCAGGGCGGCAAAAAGTGTGTTGAACTGATTGGAAACCTGGGAAATGGGCCGGGAAATGGCCCTGGTGTACTGTAAAAAGGCTGCAATGTTACCGATGGTAAGGCTTCCCCCAATTGCAAGTATTCCACCGATCATGGCAACAAGAGCATACATGACATGGGAAAGATTTCCCATTACCGGCATCATCACAATTCCGTAGGTAGAGGCTGCCGTAGCAGCTTTTCTAAGTTCTTCATTCTTACTATCAAAGATTTCCTGGTTCGTGTCTTCATAATTAAAGACTTTAACAACTTTGTGTCCGGAAATCATTTCCTCGACATAGCCGTTCATATCGGCCAGAGAAGCCTGCCTTCTTCTAAAAAAGACGGCACTTTTTTTACCTATATAGGAAAGGGAAAATAGCATGATCCCTAGCATAACAAGGATAATCAAGGTAAGGGTGGGGCTTAGGATAATCATCATAATAAAACTTCCCACAACCGACACAATGGCAATGAGAACCTGGGATAAGCTCTGCTCTAGGGATTGGTTGAGCATATCCACATCGTTTGTAAAGGTACTCATAAGCTCGCCCTGGACTTGACTATCGTAGTAGGAAATGGGCAGCTTTTGAAGATGGTGGAACATATCTTGACGAATGCGGTGTACAGTTTTTTGTGCCAGACGTGCCATGGATAAAGTCCCAAGGTACTGCAAAAGAACTCCTGTTAATATTAGAGTTACCATAATAGCCAGATAGGTATAAAAGTCTTTTTTAGGACCGGGAACCAGGCTATCGATAATGGGACTTAAAACTGCGTTGGAGCTAACGGTGGCTAGAGTGGAAAGGAGAACGCTGAGCATTCCAAAAAAGAAAAGTCCACGGTTGTACTTAAAATAAGAAAACATTCTTGCCAGGGTGGCTCCCAAATCCTTAGGTTTTAATGATTTTTGCTTTTTCATGAGGCCAAACCTTTCTGCTGGGAAGCATAGATTTCTTTGTACACCTTGGAGCTTTCAAGAAGCTCATCATGGGTTCCTAGAGCACTTATTTCTCCCTCTTCCAGTACAAGAATGCGCTTGGCATCTTTAACCGATGAAATCCTTTGCGCAATAATAATCGTTGTAATTCCTGCCAGTTCCTGGGAAAAGGCCTTTCGAATCTTAGCATCGGTTGCTACATCCACCGCCGAGGTGGAGTCATCCAAGATAATGATTTTCGGGTTTTTCATCAGGCTCCTTGCGATACTCAGTCGCTGACGCTGGCCACCGGAATAATTTGTTCCTCCCTGTTCAACGGAATGATCTAGGCCATCATGGTAGTCTTTAACAAATTCCCAGGCCTGGGCCTTTTCTAGGGCCCACCGAATTTTCTCGTCGGAGGCTTCCTTGTCTCCCCAGAGCATGTTTTCGCGAAGGGTTCCGGAGAAAAGGGTATTGGCTTGAAGGACAAAGGCCACCTGATCACGAAGGGATTTGAGTTCATAGTCTTTTACATTTTTTCCGCCCACAAGAACTTCTCCCTGGGTGGCATCGTAGAGCCTTGGAATAAGCTGAACCAGGCTGGTTTTCGCGCTGCCGGTACTTCCAATAATTCCCAGGGTTTCTCCCGAAGCTATAAAAAGATTGATGTTCTTTAGAGCCAGCTCGGAGCTTTTTGGATAGGAAAAACAAAGATTTTTAAATTCAACAGATCCATCCTCCAGCTGGTAAAGGGCCTGCTCTGGCGAGAGGATATCGGCCTTGGTTTCTAGCACTTCAATGAGCCTTTTGGCTGAAGCAGCGCCCCGGGTTGCCTGCATAAAGTACATGGTCAGCATCATCATGGCCATAAGGATTTGGGTTATATAGGTGATAAAGGAAATAAGGGCGCCTTTTTTCATGGTTCCTTCAATAACCTGATGGCCGCCAAACCACAGTACCGCCAGAATGCATCCATAGATTAGCAGATTCATAAGGGGCATCATAGTAACCATTAAATTGATGGCCTGCAAAGAGGTGTCTTGGAGGGCATCATTTTTTTCTTTGAATTTATCCTCGGCATACTCTTGGCGGTTAAAGCTTTTTACTACTCGAATGCCCGTGAGATTTTCCTGCACCACGCTATTAAGGCCATCGACGCGCTCCTGCATTTTTTCAAAAAGCGGACGCACCTTTTTAAGAATTAAGAAGGTGCCTAGGACCATAATGGGAATAACAAATAAAAACACTCTGGCCAGGGAGGGATTCACCCTATAGGACATAATAAGGGCAAAAAGCAGTAGAAAGGGGGAACGTACCGCCATACGCAGGGTCATCATTGCCACTTGACCTAGGGTATTGCAATCGTTTGTAATGCGGGTTATCAGCGTAGAGGAGGGAAGCTTATCCAAATTGGCAGAGGAAAAGCTCTGTACTTTCCTATAGGCGTCCCTTCGGATTTCTCCAGCAAAACCAAAGCCCGCCGTGGCACCAAGGTGGGTACTGTAAATACCCAGGATGGTGGCCACTAGGGCTACTAGAGTCATACTTAAGCCAATTTTAAGGATATACTCGGTGTCCTGATTTGCAATTCCCACATCGACAATTAGGCTCATAAGATAGGGAATCAGGATATCGCCAAAGACGTCAACAATCATAATGATAGGGCTCAATATGGCCTGCCATTTGTATTTTTTCATATAGGGAAGAAGTTTCTTAATCATCAAATTCACCTGTTATCTTTGCCATTAACTTTTCTAGTAGAAGGAGTTCCTCATCGCTTAGGGGAAGAAAAAGTTTTCTGTATAGCCTTTGGGTTATGATTTGGTTCTCTTCTAGTAACCTTTCTCCCTTGGGTGTTAAGAAAATAAATTTTTCTCTGCGATCTTGAACATTGATTTTTCTTTCTAAGTAATTATCCTTTTCAAGACTTATAAGCCACTGTCCCAGGGCTGCTTTTGAAACGTACATTTTATCCGACAGTTCCTTTTGGGTTATCTGCGGACAATCCTGTATAAAGCGCAGTAGGGGTACAAGGCCCGGTGTGGTATTTTTTGGTGCATATTTTTTTAGTTCGGAAAAATTTTTATGGTGGAGTTCTCTAAGCAGTTGATGTAGGCGTTCTTCTTTATTTTCTCGTATCATGGCATCTCCCATCGTAAAGTACTTTACTATTATAACCCAAAAAAAGGGGCTGCCGAGGCAGCAAGGAAGAAAGAAACTCTTTCTTATTTACAAGCTTCATCCCGAGGGGATGGCGCTATAGGTGACAATGCGGGTAAATTTATCATAGAGCCTTTCAAAAATAGGATCTTCTCCAGAAGGTTTTGGACCCTTAAGGATCTCTTCACCCTCTTTTCTTAGGGCTAAGATTCTAGAGCCATGGCCTATGTCGTTGAGCTCATGAAAGTGATTGTCCAGACTTCTTTTAAGAGAGAGATATTTCTCTTCTTGTACGGGATAATCCAGTTCAAATAGGAGTAGATTTTCTTCCGGTAATGGTTCTTCTCCCTTGAGATAGGTTTGCATAAGCAGAGTGTGATTGGGAGAAAAGGTATTGACCTGAAGAAGCTCCTGGGAGTCCTGGATGTAAGTGTAAATTTGTATATAGCTAATATTTTTTTCCATAAACTCCTCCCACATGGTATTTGTGCTAGTAAATGTAATACCCAGCTTTACTAGTGCTACACTCACAATATAAAAAGACTGCCCGAGCAGCCTTTTTTATATAGGAAAAGTACAATTCCTAGCTTACCCTCTAGCTTCAAGGAGCTGATCTAAACATTCAAGGGCTTGTATGCCATAGGCCAGTCCCGGTCCCCCGGCCATCATAATCCCAACATTGATGGCTTCAATGACTTCTTCTCTGTGGGCACCGGCCTCTAGAGCCGAAGCAATGTGGGATTGAAAGCAGAAGACGCAGCGCATGCTTACTCCAATACCTACAGCGATGAGTTCCTTTGTCTTAAGATCCAGTGCATCTCCCGATAGAGAGGCTCGATGCAGGGCAAAGAAACCTTGGCCCAGTTTAGGTGAAGCTTTAACAAAGTTATCCAGTAGTTGCTGTCCTTCTTTTAGTGCATCAAAATGATTTGTCATAAAGACCTCCTTTGTTTACTCATTC
>JAAYGQ010000046.1 GCA_012727635.1 Tissierellia bacterium
CAAACATCTTTAGCCACCCACCAAGTTTGTCCATCCTTTAAAACCGTCCGTACTTCCTTCCCTTCGTAGTTAAAAACAGTTAGTTCATTCATAAAAAAACCTCCTCACATATTCTTAGGAAAAATAGCTCCTATCCATATGCGAAAAAAGGAGTCCTCTCGAACCCCTTTTTGCTAGTCTTTTTTATAAAATTCGCTTTCAAATCCTTCAACCCTTAAATTTAACCCCTTAGCCCATGGGGGAGGTATGATCATTAACCTACATACTTCTTCAACCGTTGCATCCATTGGTGCTTCTAAAACTACTTCATCATGGACATGCATGACAATTTTATGTCCCTTACTAGAAAGCTCTCTCATGGCAAATACTAAAATATCTCGGCTTATGGCCTGTACTATATTTTCTACAAATTTTGGTCCATAAGAATTTATCCTTTCCCATTTCTTCGTACTGCCCACCCCTTCATAAGTAACACAATCTGAGCCAAATTGATTTATCCCGATTCTGGGTTTTACATAAGCCAGTTCCCTGCCTGAGGGGAGTTTAATAAAGAGCATGCCACTTTTATAGGAAAACCTGATGCCATGGGTTTTAGTAGTAGTCCTTTCCCTTACAGCTTTCATGGCAGCCCTATCTACAGCCCACCAAAAACTCACAATCCTTGGATTAGCGGCTCGCCAAGTATTCACTAAGGGTTTTAGTTCTCCTTCCCCAAGCCCCATATCTAAAGCACCCATAGCCATTAAAGCACCCACAGATCCACCATAGCCACAGGCCAAATCAGCCACTTTACCTTTCTGCCTTAGTGGGTCTTTTTTGTCTATCTCTTTAATTGGTACATTAAACATTTGACTGGCTGTTGCTATATATAAATCTTCCTTTTTATCGTAAGCTTCTAGCACCCAGCTTTCTTTAGCCAGCCAGGCCAGTACCACCCTTTCAATTGATGAAAAGTCGGCTACGATAAACTTATGGCCTTCTTTTGGAATAAAGGCAGTTCTAATAAGTTCTGATAACACATCTGGGATGGAATCGTATAAAATATTTAAAACTTCAAAGGTTCCTGACCTTACTAGGTTTCTTGCTTCTTTTAAATCCCTTAAATGGTTTTGAGGGAGGTTCTGGACTTGAATTAACCTTCCTGCAAATCTGCCGGTACGATTAGCACCATAAAACTGGATTAGCCCTCTGGCCCTTTTATCTTCACATACTGCATTTTCCATTGCTCCATATTTTTTAACACTAGATTTTGCTAACATTTGTCTAAGTTCTAAGGCTTGGGCTAAGTCACCAGAGGCTTCCTCTAGTAAATCTTTAACTGTTGCTTTATCTAAGCTTTCTGTTTCTAAGCCCTTTTCCTTAAGCCACTCTCTCATTTGTAAAACAGAATTAGGGTTTTCCAAATTAGTTATTTCTCTTAAACGCTCCATCAAGCTCTCTCGAATTTTCTCATCAAGATTTACCGCTTCATTAACAAAATCTAAATCAAGCTTAATGCCTAAATCATTTATTTCTTGGTCTAAAAAGAAGTTCTCCCATTCATCCTCCGGCATAGGAAAATTAGCTAACCTATCCTTTATCTCCAGTTCCGTTTCCACATCTCGCTGGTTATATGCTTTAAAGCTAGACCATTTTTCAGGGTCATGATGTGGATAATTCCTAGCCCTTTTTCCGTTAACCTTAGTGGGCTTACAGGGAGAACAGAAATACCTTATTAAATCCTTTCCCTCTTTAAGCTTTTGTTTCTCCAGGCCTAAAACAGCACCTACCCCTTCAAGGGATAAGGGAAGGCCAAGATAGGTTGACCAAATCATAGTGCAGTACCAAGACTTAGGGGATAAATACTTACCAATTCCAAGCCCTAAAAATCTTGATAAACAGACTCTTTCAAAGTTTGCATTATGTGCCCATTTAGTAACCTTTGTATCCGTAAGGGCAGCTTTTATTTCATTAGGCAATTTTTCACCATTTATTAAGTCCACTACCTTTATTTCCCCATTATCAACGGAATAGGCAAATAGTAATATTTCAAAATCAGGGGATTCCACATATCTATAAACCCCGGACTTTAATAAATTTATAGATGAAAAGGTTTCAATATCTATGGATAAAGTTTTCATATAAACTACCTTTCTTTTTATAGTAAAAGAGGGAGTTATTTATCACTCCCCCTTTAGATAGTTTAGGCTAAGAAGTCCTCATCTGCTTCTGTGGTAAATTCGTCTTCAGCACTTACCCTGCCGCCTAAGGGTTCCCCATCTCTTATCTTTTGGATATTGCCAAGGCCGCAGGCTATGCCTTTATTGCCATTGGAGTTAAAGGCATAAAAGTTGATGCTAACCCTTGCATAAACCCCAGAGTAAATTTCCGAGTGCTCTAAAATAGGTTTTACATTTTTATCTACTACCTGGGGTGGAGTTATGCTATTGGCATTGATGAAATAGCTATTTTTATAAGCTTCATCATCGGGTCTATCAATATCTCCGTCTCTTAAAGGGGTTTTTAAGGATGCCTTATTGGGGATTTTTCCACCGAACTTTCCTTTGCCTTCTTCTATAGCTGCGTCTATGGCCTTTTTAATTTCATCTAGGGCTTTCGTATCTTCCTTGGGAATGATGATGCTAACACTATATTTTTCTTTACCGCCGTTTACTGACTTTGGCTCCCATACATTGGCATAAGATAGTCTTACAATACCTGTGATTACTTTTGTTTTCATTTTTACATTACCTCCATAAAATCGTTTTTTGCACTTGATGTATTTATTTCAGCTCGCTTATCACTTATTGGTACAAGGGATGGTTTTCCTGGCGGCTTTATAATTAGCCCACCTAGAATTTCATTGAATTTTGCTTTAGTCATCAGCTTTTCCATCTTGGTTAGGGTGATTAGGCTTTGTCTGTAAATATGGCTGTAACCTGCCTTTATTGCTGCTTCTGCCACCAGTTTTTCATCCTTATATTTTCTATTGGAGCGGCTAGCAACTACCTTAAAACCGGGCCACTCTTTACCATGGTTTACTGCTGCGTCTGTGGCATAGGCCATTATTTCATTTGCCCAAGAGGTTAGGTCTCCAATGGATGATAGGATCTCCGCTATATCCTCATCAGTTAGTAAAGGAGGTAGGGCAAACTCAAAGGAAGCAAGTTTCATCTTTGCTTCAGCTCTAGCTCTACACTTAACAGCCGCCCTGCAGAACTTACACCATTCACCGGGGCAGTAGTTACCATCTCCTTTAAAGGCAATCTCTGCTTTTGGTTTTAGCACTTCCTCTGCCCACTCTAAAAGCTCCTCCTTTGGAATA
>JAAYGQ010000047.1 GCA_012727635.1 Tissierellia bacterium
GCCGGGACTAGTAGAAACTTCGACAAATCTTGGGATTGTTCGCACCGATGAAAACAGGGTTATCTTCGAAAGTGCCCACCGAAGTAGCGTAGAAACTCAAAAGGAAATGGTACTTCGACGCTTTAGGAAAATTGCGCTACTGGCCGGTGGACGAAGCGATACAAAAAACAATTATCCCGGCTGGAAATTCGAGCCGGAAAGTGAAATCCGTCAGCTCTTTCTTGATACCTACAAAGAACTTAATGGTAGCCAGGCAAAGGTGGAAGCAATCCACGCCGGCCTTGAGTGTGGCATCTTGCAAGAGAAGATTGGAAAGATGGATATGATCGCCCTAGGACCCAATATGCAGGGCGCCCATACACCGGAAGAAAAAGTGTCCATGGCTTCCGTGGGTAGGATCTATGCTCTTTTAAGTAAGGTGCTAGAAAGAATCTAAAGAAATAGTTTATCAGGAATACACAGAAAATATTCTGTGTATTTCAATTTATGAATTGATAGAAAAAAAGAGGTTTATATGAGATTAAAGAGCAGTTACTTCTACACCCTTAGGGAAGATGTTAAGGGTGAAGAATCGGTAAGTGGCAATCTACTGGTAAGAGCCGGCATGATAAAGAAGACTTCCGGTGGCGTCTATATGATGCTTCCCCTGGGGCTACGGGTTATCAATAAGATAGAACAAATAATTCGCGAAGAAATGGTGGCCGCAGGCTCCCAGGAAGTCAGTATGCCGGCCCTTATTCCCGAAGAAGTTTATGTTGAATCCGGACGACGGGAGAGTTTTGGTAAGAGCATGTTCTCCTTAAGAGACCGCTACGATCGCCCCTTTGTTTTGGGCCCCACCCATGAAGAACTCTTCGCCGCTGCCGCGGCTATGAAAATAAACAGCTACAAGGACATGCCCTTTAATCTCTTTCAGTTTCAGAAAAAGTTTAGAGATGAACCCAGGCCCCGCTTTGGACTTATCCGTGTAAGAGAATTTACCATGAAGGATGCCTACAGCTTCGATAGAGATCTTGAGGGGCTGGATATTTCCTATAATAAGATGTTTGAAGCCTATAAAAGATCCTTTGATCGTATGGGGATTCGCTACGCTATTGTTACCGCCGATACCGGTGTAATGGGGGGACTTCTCTCGGAAGAGTTCCAGGCCCTTACGGAAATTGGCGAAGATATCCTGGTCCTCGAGCCAAAAAGTGGCTACGCCGCCAATATTGAGGTGGCGGGATGTCTAACCCTAGAAGAAGCCTCTAGCCAGGAGCATCTAGTAGAAGAAAAAGTGCATACGCCGGGGGCCGCAACCATCGAAGAGGTGGCCGCTTTCTTTCATGAAAAAACAGATAAATTTATTAAGACGCTAATCTATAGCCTCGATGGAAAACCCCACGCCCTTCTAGTACGGGGAGATCACGAGGTAAATGAAGTGAAAATTCAAAAGCTTCTGGATGTGAGTGAAATTGAAATGGCCAGCCCCGAAGTTGTATTGGAAGTGACCGGGGCCGAAGTAGGCTACGCCGGTCCTTTGGGTCTTGAAATCCCCGTTATAGTGGACAAAGAAGTGGAACTCCTTGCTAATTTCATTGTAGGAGCCAACGAAAAGGACTATCATTATAAAAACGTGAATCTAGAAGATTTTAGGATCGACCAGGTGGCGGATATTCGTTTAATCAAAGAGGGAGATCTCTGCGAGAACGGCCAGGGCCCCGTGGTCTTTACCCGGGGGATTGAAATTGGCAATACCTTTAAGCTAGGGGATAAATACTCTAAGGCCATGGACCTTTACTACAGCGATGAAAAAAACCACCTTATTCCTGTGATGATGGGCTCCTACGGCATTGGTTCGGGCAGATGCATGGCAGCCATTGTGGAGCAAAACCATAATGAACATGGCATCCTCTGGCCCAAGGAGCTAGCTCCCATCCAAGTGGCGGTGGTAGTTGTAAATATCAAAAAGCAAGAACAGGCCCAGGCGGGAGAAGCCCTCTATGGGGAGCTTTTAAAGACAGGCCTTGATGTTTGCATAGACGACAGGGACGAGCGCATCGGAGTTAAGTTTAATGATATGGAGCTCATTGGTGTTTATGCCCGCATTACCGTGGGAAGAGACATTGATAGGGGTCTGGTTGAACTCAAACTCTCCGATGAAAAGGAAAAACGCTTGGTATCAATAGAAGAAATTCTTCCTATGATAAAGACGATATTTAGTGGAGAAAAAGCCCATGACTGAAAAAAGAAAATTATCTACCGGCGTTAAGATTGGTCGGGTGCTCTTTACTCTTTTTATTCTTGTTTTGGTAGGCGTGTCCCTGGGCCTAGAGTTTTTACCAAATCTCAATACCATTGCCATTCCCAAGGATGATGAAAAGTTGGGAATTGTAAAAAAAGAAGAAATCAACATGGATGAAGCCCAGCTCAAGGTTTATCAAGAAAAACAAAAGGGTGTACAAAATATCCTCCTTATCGGTGTGGATGAGGATGGTTATGATAGTGGCCGCAGTGATGTTATGATCATTGTCAGCCTTGATAGCGCGGGAAAAGTCATGAAACTCACATCGGTAATGAGGGACACCCTGTCCTACATCCCCGGTTCCGATAGCTATCAAAAACTCAATCACTCCTATATGGAGGGTGGTCCCCTAGAGACCATGACGGCCATCAATAGAAACCTAGACTTAAATATTAGGGATTTTGTTGTTTTCGACTTCCAGGCCGTGGCCGATGCCGTGGATCTTATCGGTGGTTATCCCGTTTATATGAATTCCGATGAAGCCTATGATATGAGACAGGCCGGTGAGTTCTATGAAGGGGAATATGTTTTAGATGGAAAACAAGCCATCATGTATATGCGCATTCGTTATAATTCCGGCGGAGATCAAGGAAGAAATCAGCGCCAAAGGGATCTGATTTTCTATCTTCTTGAATACGCCAAGGGCATGGGGCGCAGGGAGATGATTAGCTTTGCAAAGGAAATGCTGCCTACCATTAGAACTTCCTACTCCGTTTCTAGTATTGAAAAGCTTATGGATCTTTATGATGGGATGAAGGATGGCCTTAAAACCGAACAGTACTCTTTTCCCTTTGACTATGAAGGCGTTACTTTAAATGATGGTCTTTGGTATGCCGTCCCCAGGACCATGCGCAGTAATGTTCTTACTCTTCAAGAGAAGATTTTTGCTTCAGACAGCTATGTTCCCAGTGTTATTGTCGATGACATCAGCTATAGCATCGAAAACTATTCTGGGGTTTATGCCGAGTAAAAACCATGTTTTTAGCCTATATCGTATCTCCAAACTAGGTAGACATCAACATATAGCTATAGGTGCAAGGGCAAGTAAAGCATTGACGAAGGCTACAATTTCAAAGGCTTTACAGTTTTTATCCATACATGGTATACTCCTAGGAAGATAAGGAGGTCTTTATGAAGAAATGGATTTCTGGGCTGCTTTCTCTAGCCTTAGTCCTGACTTTATTCACGCCTATCATGCTACCCGCCTTCGCTGAAGGGGGAAGTACACAATCAGGAACTGTGAATTATTCTGCTGTCTATTTGAGACAAAGCCCCTGGGGTAATATTATCGACTTAATCGATAAAGGCACCAAGGTAGAGATAGTGGGTTCTCAAAAAGATAGCGATGGGAATATTTGGTACGAAGTAAATGTTAATTCTAAACGCGGCTATATGTATGGACAGTATATAGATTTAGACAAAACCCAATCCACAATCAAAGAAGAAGCGCTCAAAGGATCTGTCAAAGTAACTTGGGATTTTGCCCGGGTTCGTCAGACTCCCTGGGGAAGTGTTCTTGGTCAGCTTAACCGCGGTGAAACGGCAGAGGTTAGCGCTAAAACCAAGGATAGTGATGGAGCTACTTGGTATAAAATCACCTTCGATGGGAAAGATGGCTATCTTCATGAGGAAAACCTTAGTTTTACTCCCGCATCAACCCCCGCTCCTGCACCAACGCCAAAACCCGTTGCACCCTCTATTAAAGAAGAGGCTATCAAAGGGAGCCTGAAGGTTACCTGGGATTTTGCCAGGGTTCGCCAGACACCCTGGGGGACCATTCTGGGTCAGCTTAACTATGGACAAAGTGCTCAAGTGAGCGCAAAGACCATAGACAGTGATGGCGCCACTTGGTATAAGATCAAATTTGATGGCAAAGATGGGTATGTGCATCAAGACAATGTTGCTTTCACCATAGAAGCGCCACCAACGCCAGAAAAACCTGTGGTTAAAGAAGAAGCTATAAAAGGAACTCTAAAAGTGACCTGGGATTTCGCTCGGGTTCGCCAAACTCCTTGGGGCACCATTCTTGGACAACTCAATCGAGGGCAAACAGCAGAAGTTACCGCTAAAACCAAAGATAGTGACGGAGCCACTTGGTACAAGGTAAAATAC
>JAAYGQ010000048.1 GCA_012727635.1 Tissierellia bacterium
AGGTTGACGTTTTTATAATGATAATCCTTTTCGTTGGCTCCGACAATAAAGTTTGCTAAAAGTTCCACTTCTTTATCCATAATAATTGGAATGCTAAGACCCATGGGCCCTGCATAGCCAATCTCACATTGCGTAACTTCCATAACAAGCTCTGGGCTTGCCATCTCTATTTCACTAATATCCAGGAGTTTTTGGATCTTAACTTCATTGACCTCATGGTCTCCCCGCACAAGAAGGGCGTGGGGTTTTCCATCAAGGCTATAGATCAGAGTCTTAATAAACTTCTTAGTGTCTTCCTTAAAAAAGTCAGCTACCTGATCAATGGTTGTGGCTCCTGGAGTATGAACTTTTTCCTTTGAAAGATGTTCTTCCCTTGAAGGCTCATCAGAAGGAATGCATCCAGCTACTTCAATATTTGCAGCATAGCCACTGCTGGGCTCGAGAACTAAAACGTCTTCACCGATATCGGTAAGGGCCTGGAATTCCTCTGAGAGAAGTCCGCCCATAACGCCAGTATCAGCCCTGACAATGGCGTAGTCTATCTCCATACGGTCAAAAGATTTTTTATAGGCCTCGAACATCTTACTATAGGCAAGATCCAGCCCAGCAAGATCCCTATCAAAGCTGTAGGCATCCTTCATGGTAAATTCTCTTACTCGAATAAGACCAAAACGGGGTCTGGGTTCATCTCTAAACTTTTTCTGAAACTGAAAAAGACTAAAGGGCATATCCTTGTAGCTATTTATTTTCATAGAAGCTGCCGCCGCAAAGAGTTCTTCGTGGGTGGGCCCCAGAACAAAAGGGCGATCGTGTCGGTCTTGTAAAGAAAACATACTCTTTCCAAAACTCTCCCGTCTTCCTGATTCAATAAAGACTTCCTCAGGAATAAGAGCGGGCATACTCACTTCTTGAGAGCCCACTGCTTGCATTTCTTCGCGAATAATCTGTTCAATTGTGTTAATGACACGAAGTCCCAAGGGGAGCATCATATATACGCCACCGGAACTTTTCTTTATCATACCGGCTCGAACCAGCAGATTTCCACTCACTGATTCTTCCCCTTTAACGTCTTCTCTTAGGGTATAGAAATAACTACTCTTTAGTCTCATGTAAACCTCTTCTTTTTTTCCTCTTATATAAAGTGTTTCTTTTAAATTTTTGTTTAAATTTTTTCCAGAACCTTAGTAAGTAGAGAGTATACCCTATCCACCGAGGCAATGGAAACTTTTTCTTCGGGAGTATGGGCACCCTGCATATCAGGACCCAGGGCTATCATATCCATTTTTCCAATTTTTTCCTGTAAAATACCACATTCTAGTCCTGCATGGATGGCTTCAACTTTTGCCTCCACTGCGTTGAGTTCCCTATAGGTTTCAAGGAAGAGTTCACGAATGGGACTTTCAGGTTCGAATTTCCAGCCAGGATAGTTGTTTTTCGAATCACTTCGACCGCCGGCCAGTAAAGCAATTTTTCTAAAGCGTCGAAGAACCATTGTTTTTTGTGTTTCCACACTGCTTCTATGGGCACTTTCAAATACCACTCTATTTTCATCAGTCCGTACAATTCCAAGATTGGTAGAGGTTTCTACAAGACCCGGCATATCGGCACTCATGCCCAGTACGCCATGGGGGATGATATAAAGTAGAGATATGACCTTTTCTGTACTCACCTGGCTCATGACTTCTTCAGGAAGGGCCACCTCACGGTAGTCGATCATAATCCCAGGATCTACCGATGCATATTCGCTGCGGAAGATTTCCAGGCTATTTTCCAGTTCTCCCCGAATTTCTTCATTGGTAGTAATAACAGCTCTTGCTCTAGAGGCAATGGCGTTGCTTTTTTCTCCCCCTTCAAAGCTTACAAGGCGGGTACTTCCAAGACGCTCCAAAAGTCTGCCCATAAGTTTAATGGCGTTGGCTCTTCCTTTATCAATCTCCATGCCTGAGTGTCCGCCCTTTAGGCCGTGTATGCTGAGTTCAAAGGCTTTTTTCTTTACATTGGGTTTAAATTCCACCGGAAGAGAAATGATGTCCCGAACCCCTCCAGCACAGGAAGAAAGAAAGATCCCTTCTTCTTCTGAATCAAGATTAATAAGGGTTCTGCCTTTAAATAACTTTCCATCAATGGCTCCGGCTCCGATAAGACCCACTTCCTCATTGGTGGTAACTAGGACCTCAAGGGGAGGATGAGAAAGTTTTTCATCATCCAAAAGAGCCATGATCATGGCCACGGCTATGCCGTTGTCAGCACCTAGGGTGGTTCCTTTGGCCTTTATCCAGTCCCCTTCTTGGTACATGGGGATGGCTTCCTTAGAAAAGTCGAAATCCAGTCCAGGCTCGCTCACACAGACCATATCCATATGTCCCTGCAAAATAAGAGGAGCCTCTTCTTCTCTACCTGCACTTCCAGGTTTTTTTATAATAACATTGAGAGATTTATCCTGATGAACACTGAGTTTTCTTTCTTTGGCAAAAGCAACAAGATACTCGCTGATGGCCTTTTCACTCCCACTGCATCGTGGGATTTTTGTAATTTCTTCAAAAAAATGTAATGTCTTTTTCATGTCCTTCTCCTTAAGTTCTTTTGATTCTTCTAATAATTCGGCTTCTTATTTCTAAGAGTTCTTCGGTCTGTAAAAAAAACAGACCCGTAAAATATAAAATAATTCCAACAAGAGCGATAGTAAAAATATAAATAAGTAGGGGTAGATTATCTACCGGGGTGAGTGCCTTTAAAATGTAAAGCACAAGCAGCATACCCAGGCCTGCCAGCACATATTTCACTAAAGAAAGGGAAAAGATACTCACCTTAACATCCTCAAAATAGGACTTTGTCCGATTGACACTGGCGGCTACTGCCACATAGGAGGCGATGGAGCTGGCAATGGCCAGGCCATAGACTCCCCAAAAACGTATCAATATATAGTTTAACACAATATTTGTGATGATATTTAGTAGTGAAGGAAGGATTGTTTTTTTGCTTTCTCCTGCAGAAATTAAAAACTTTCCCAAAACATCATTGATGGACCAGCCAGCAAGGGCAAAACTATAAAAGAAAAGCAGCCAGCCCATGGTGGAGATGTTCTCATAGGTCATATTTCCGCGAAAATACAGTAATTGCATAATCTCCCTACTTAGAAAAAGGATCCCCAGGGTTAGAGGGACAATAAGCATCATAAGAATGGAAAGATTATCTTTTGTAACAAGACAGAGGCCTTCATAGTCCCCCTCATGAAAGAGATTGGACTGCTTTGTAAAGAGCACCGTTGAAAAACTCATGGCTAGAACCGATACAAAAACTCCATAAACAAGACCTGAGTAGTTTACAAGACTGAGGCTTCCTGGACTAAGACTGGAAGCCAGATTGGCGTCCACCAGCAGATTGACCTGGGAAGCCGAGGTGGTAAGGATAATGGGGCCAATCAGCACGAGGAAATAAGAAAGATAGTCATCCCTTGCCTTTAGATTAAAGCGAAAGGGAAATCTTTCCTTTATAAAGGGTAGCATGACCCAGATAAGCTGGGAAAGATAACCGACTATGGTGATTCCAACAAGAAAACCCATTCCTCTATCCCCAAAATAATAAATCCCAATAATATTAATAATGTTCATGGGGATAGCTAGGGCGGCTGGAATAAAGTAGCGGTTATTTTGCTGCAGGTAGCCCACCAGGGTATAGGTCATAATCTGTAGGCCAGCAATAATGCTGGTGAATTTCGTATAATAGCCAACAAGATATAGTTTATCTCCCTTAAAGCTGGACACCAGGTTAGCTAGGGGATGAGAAAAACTAACAATGGCAAAAACTACAACTAAACTAACAAGAAACATAAGACTGATAAAACGATTAAAAAAAGCTTCCTTCTGGCCATCCTTTTCTGCCATAGTCAGAACTGGAACTAGGCAGGTGTTGATGCCGGCTAAAACAATACCTAAAAAAACGCCAGGAATCATTACACTGGCAAAAAATATATCGCTTATCTCCCCTGCTCCATAGGTTCTACTTAAGACCATGGTTCGAAGAAGGCCCGTAACCTTGGAAAGACTCAGCAGGATCATCATTCCTATGACGCTTCGTCTCACTGCTTTTGTCCTTCGATGGAGATGGTGATTTCATTGATCATGGCATTACTCTGAGCAAAGATGACTTGATAGCTCAGCTTTACCATGCCCAGCCCCTCAGTTAGGTTATTTTCAATTTTATCTGTAACAAGGGTGATGTTCAAAGGGCCATAATCACTTTCCAGCACAACCCTATCTCTGTGGTGTTCTCTAAAATGCATAACATAACTTTCCATACCGCTAACCGAGCGAGTTACATAGGTGTCTCCTATCTCTAACATACCCATAAGCTGCTCTGAACTAGGATAAAGAGAGGACTCGTCGTAGTGGTAGCAGTAGGCACCTGCGCATTTTTCCATTTCGCCTTCGGTAAAAAACACCATATTGTCCTCGTGTTCTCCCCCCTTATCGAAAATGGTTTCCATATGAATCAGAACTTTATTTTTCACCTTCTACCTCATGGATCCATCTTTCTAAAATTTCTAAGACCGATAGGTCCATCGCTTTCCATAGTTTCGTATACATGCTTATGGGCGTAAA
>JAAYGQ010000049.1 GCA_012727635.1 Tissierellia bacterium
ATTGTCACCAATTCCAATTAGTTTCATAATTTCACCCTTCATCCTTAAGAATAAATATTATAGAATTTGATTTTATGTTTCAGGCCATAGTTCGGTATAAAAGACAGATCGGTCCCCGAGATTAAGGGATTTTGTGGCCTCAACGGCACGATTTTTTTCATCAAAGGAAATAGATTCCAACAAGAATGCTGGAGAACTCTTGTTAACTTCCAGCAAATCCGATTCATCATCTCTAAGTAGTGTAAGTTTAATCCATTGTTTAGAAAACTTAAGCTTGAATCCATACTCATTTTCGATAATGTGGTATAAGGAGTTCTTTTCGAAATCATAATTCAAGAGTCCTGGAAATAAGTCCTCTCTTAGATAGGAATATTCCAGCGCAAGGGGCACTTGATCGCCGTATCGGACCCGAACAATTTCAAATACTGTCGTACCTATGGAAATATCTAATAGTTTTCCAATCTGCCTACTGGCTTCAATGACATTTACACTGATTACTTTATTGCTGGGTTCAATGTTTTTATCCTTTAGCATCTCGGAAAATCCGCTCAGTTTTGTGAAATCTCTTTGTATCCTCGGATATACCACAAAGGTTCCTTTGCCTTTTTTTCTTATGGCATAGCCTTTATTGACTATCTGAGTTACTGCACTGCGCGCCGTCATTCTACTAATATTATATTCTTCGCTTAGTTCTCTTTCCGAGGGCAATTTAGCGCCATCGGGATACTCCCCTTCAGCGATTTTTTCCAGCAATGTGTTCATTAACTGTATATAATAGGGCTCCCTGTCATTCATTTTTTTACTTTCTTTTTATTGATAATACTTATTGTTTTTCGTGGTCTATACCACCCTATGTATACTATACTATATATTTACTGAAAATTCTGCTTTTATATATAAATTTAATTTTTTTTATTGAAAACCTTTTGAGCTTCCCTCTTAACAAACACCATGTGATACTATACATGTATTAGAATCATCATTAGATTTACAACAATATTATATTAATATTCAAAATGTAGAGAAGCTTTTGGATATCTAAGCCCAAAAATAAGGAGATTATAAAAATGAACAAAATCACAGGATGGGAAGCCGTTGTAGAGGCCCTAAAAACGGAAAACATAAAATACGTCTTTGGTATGCCCAGCAGTGCAAAGGATTTATATGATGCGCTCTATGATGAGCCCTCCATTGAAGCCATCTTAGTAAGGCATGAAGCGGCAGGAGGCTTTATCGCCATGTCTCACTCTTTGTTAACGGGAAAACCCTCGGTATGCTTTGCAAGCCAAGGGCCGGGCATCGCAAACTTAATGCCTGCAATGCTAGAAGCCTATGCAACCTGTGCACCGGTCATTGCAATTTGTCCAGGAATCGACGGATATAAAAATGGGAAGGGAGCCTTTCAAGAAACCGATCAAATGGCTCTAATGAAGCCCATAACCAAATGGGCCTTTCGAGTGGAATATGCAGAGAAAATTCCCTGGGCCATTAACCGGGCCTTTTATCTGGCTATGAATGGAAAACCCGGGCCCATCTATTTAGAAATACCCACAGAAATTGGAAGGGGAGAATTTGAAATACCCCAGTATGTTAAAGCACCGGAAAAAATAAGAACTTCGGGAGACTTAGAAAATATAAAGCAAGCTGCCCAACTTTTAATAAAAGCCCAAAAACCCCTAATCATATCGGGAGGAGGGGCAAGAAGTTCTAGGGCCCATGAAGAAATTAGAGAACTGGCTGAACTCTTTGGAGCACCGGTCATGACCACTCCTTCGGGCCGAGGCATAATTACCGAGGATCACCCCCTATCCTTTGGCCAGGTTGGGCTCTATAGAACCCGCCTAGGAATCCAGGCCAATAACGAAACAGACTTAATGATTACCATCGGATCTCGAAACGAAGAATTTCAAACCGCTGCTTGGAAACTCCGCCCCGATGACTGTAAGTTTATTCAAATTGATATCGATCCCTTTGAGATCAATAGAAACTGGACCCCCGACACCGCCATACTTGGCGACGCCAAATTGGTTCTTAAACAACTCCTAAAGGAAGTCAAAGAAAACAAAGGACATTTTTGGAAAGATCGCTATAAGGAAAATGCAAGTAAAAAGCAGGAATATGAAATAGAAATCTCCCAAGAATGCCAAGCCAATGAAACTCCTATTAAGACCAAAAAAGTTGTCTTTGAATTAAATAAAGTATTTGGTAAAAATACCATTATTACCCATGAAAACGGACTGCAAGATCTGTGGACCTATTATTCACCCTATTATAAAGTTTTGGACCTAGACGCCACCGTTGCTCCCGGGGAACAAACCTGTATGGGCGTAGGCGTTATGGGCGCCCTGGGGGCCAAATTAGCCCATCCCGATAAAAAGGTTGTCTGCGTAACCGGTGATGGTGCCTTCCAGATGTACAACCAAGATGTACTCACAGCAGTCCAGTACAAAACTCCTATTACCTGGGTGATTTTAAACTCCTATGGTTTGGGATGGCCTAAATATGGACAAAAGGCCTTAGGAGAAAGATATATCGTTACAGATTTCCTTGCTCAGCCTGATTTTGTCCAGCTGGCCCACTCCTATGGCTGCTATGGAGAGCGGGTAGAGGATCCAAAGGATATAACCGGCGCTCTGGAAAGGGCCCTGGGTGAGAATCAGGCTGGCAGATCTGTCATACTGGATATTATCATTGATTCCGAGGACGTTTCCCAGGGCTTTGCCCTGTACAACAATATGAAAAGTAAAGGTTAATCTATATTTAATAGTCGCTCCTATCAAAAGCACAGGACATTAATACCTTGGTTAACTAGAAAAAAAGAGGACGCGAACTTTTTATTCGCATCCTCTTTTTGTATCTCTTCATAAAAAATATACTAAATATCCGTTATTTCAGGATCGTTTCTCGAAGGATTGCTGCTTAGCTTATCCAAGAAACTACTATGGTTCACATCGTTAACCGCTGCATCGGGTTTGTATGCTTCGGATTTGAGTGTTTCATTGTCCAATCGGAGCATCTTCGCTTCTGTTTGAATTTTTTCTTTTTCTAATTGTAGTGTCTTCACTTCGGCTCTAACCTGTTTAAGCTCTTTTTTTAGAGACATTTGCCGAATACCTCCAAATAAGGTTGCCATAACTGCCCCGATTAAAACGCTAACGAAGATCACAATGGCTTGAGATATCATTACCTTTGTAAAAACAAAATCAATAGAAACCACTCCACTATTGCTTATCACAAATACACCAATGATAACAGCCAATATAAGTATAAGTATAAATCCCTTTTGCATTATAATTCCTCCATCGCTATTTTCTTTTAATCATATTTTTGCAATTTAACTTACATCCCATTCCATTTTCTTCAGCAGCCAAAATTTCTGATGGTGGTTATTCTAAGAAAATCCACTGATAAATATTGTATTCACTTATCGGATTATGTATTTCCTCTCTTAAAATCCCTTAAAATACACCCATTCAACTTCAAGCATGACTTTTTATCTATATAGCCATATATTGACGAATTAACCGTTAATTTTAAAATTTAAAAGATGATTCAAAACCCTAAATCTTTGAATTATGACTTCTCTAGCCCTTAACATTTACCATTTAGGGTAAAAATGCTTTTTCAGGAAGTTGGGCATAATAATCCTCTTCTAAAATTAGACCACTAAAATAAAATTTCTCTCGAACTTTTTGATTTATGCTTTCTACATATCCCTGGGGTATTAGCTCTCCTGTTAGGGCTTCAAAATCACCACTGCGGGAGTCATAATAGCCCTTTTCACTAATCCAGCTTCGATTGTAAAAAATGACCAAGGCATTATCGGAAAACACATCCTGTCCCACCAAAAGCCGGGAATCATAGCTAAGGCCTAAAAGATTGTATATGGTGGGAAGAAGGTCTAAGCTTGATGTGGGTTTTTTGATAGTCTTTTTTTCCATTGCCGTCGTATAAAGGATGGCACTACTGCGGTAACGATCCACTTCTCGAGAGAACTCCCCGGCCAGTTCTTCTAGGGCTCCCTCGCTTAGAGAATAGGGAATATGATCCGGATTAAGAACAATAAGGGTTCTTTGGGCAATTCCTTTTTCCTCCAATTTTTCAAGAAGATAGCTTAAAGCATGCTCCAGCTCCATATTGGCAGCAAGATAGCTGGCTGCTTCTTCACTTAAAGATAACCCCTCTACATAGGCTTTGTTTTTCTCAGCCATGGCATTGCCAGAATAACTATAGCCACCGTGTCCACTGACGGTCAGATAATAGACATGAAAGGGTTCTTTATCAAGATACTCCTCCATGGTGACTTCCATCATTTCTAAATCCGATTCGGGCCACTGCATTTCTACTTCCACTCCCGAACCGAGACCTTTATAGTCATAGCCTAAATTAGCATGGGACTCATTGCGATCATAATAAGTATAGGTGTGGTTGTGGTAGGCATAGCAACTGTAACCTTGGGTCTTCATACGCCAACCTAAGGACTGGGGCGAAGAGTTAAAGGCCGCTTTATATAGGCTCCAGATACCGTCCTTGGGCAGCATACCCGTCAGACCAACATACTCGCCATCGTAGGTTGAAACCGTCCATATTGGATTGTAGAAATTCTCCAAATGAATGCCTTCGTTCACCATACGATAAAGAGTAGGAGTTCGCTGGGGATCCACCGCCGGCCACCAAAAGGATTCCGCCGTAATAAAAATTAGATTATAACCTTTAAAAAGACCCGTATATTCATTGGTATAGGTAGGTTCTAGCGATAGGAAATATTCGTCCATAAGGGCCAAGGTTTCGCTGCTTCTCTCCTTTTTAAGCTCTGCAAAATCCAGTTCAAGAATCTGAGCTTGGGTAATTTTCTCTATTTGCTGCTGCGGATTGTCTTTGGCAGCTTCCTCTTTAGAAAGAACCGGCTCGGGACTATTGACTTCTACTATTTCGCGCAAATCTGGCTCTGGGACTACCTCTACAGGCTCGTCTTTAATCGGCATTTCTAGTAGCGGCTCTCCAAAGGCTTTCTGCTTTAGATCAATCGTTAGGGCGCCCATAAGGCCAAACTCTCGGGAAGATTCCACTAGAGGATTGGAATAGAAATACAAATCCCGGGCTCTTTGCTCACTGGAGGGAAGATCTCCCATAGTAAGATGAATAGCCAGCACAAGGATAAGGGTAAAGCCAGCTAGAATTATACCAAAATGCTTTCCGTGGCTCAGATCACAAAGTTTCTTCCTGAAGAGGAAAAGATAAAGAAGTAGAGGCAGGCTAAGAAGGAAAATCGGTCCCATATTGTTAAGAAGATGCTCACTGATCTGAGCACTATAGTCCTTCATTTGCCCGACTTTCTTTAACATATGAAAACTATAAAGATTGGTAAAAAACTGGTAGTAGAGGAGCTGGGAAATAAAAAGAAAACTGGTTCCTACAAAATATATATCGGCAATCCTTCGCCGCCAAGGCCCAGTGCTCACAAAAAGAAGACCCATTGCTATAAGGGGGAAGATTCCCACAAATATAAATAGATACTTTCCTCCATACCCCAGGAAACTACCTAGGATAAATTCTTGAAAAAGCAAGGAACCAATTAGGAAAGTAAACCACATAAGGCTAGACTTCCAAGTTTTATTTAAGCTCATCGAAATACACCTCTAAGTAATAGTTTAGCACAAAGCCTTGTCTAATTATGCTGGGCTCTAGAAAATACAATCAACATAGAATCCCTATCTTTAAAAACACCCCACCCCCCTTCTAGGCTCTGGTTTTTCAAATCCGAAGCGCCATCCCATTTTTTATAAAAAAAAGGGCCCTCGGTTACCCAGGGCCCTAGTTGATTTTAGCTTTATGCTTCAAAGACCATTTCTCCATCTACCATGGTAAACAAAACGCGACTATCCACTTGTAGTGGATCGCCATCCCAAAGAACAAGGTCAGCGTCTTTTCCCACTTTGATACTGCCTACTCGGTCTTCAATACAAAGGATTTCGGCTGGATTTATAGTAATGGCTTTAAGGGCCTCATAGTGATCCATTCCTTCCTTTACACAGAACTGAGCACAAAGGTTTAGATTTTCCAGAGGAATGACTGGATGATCGGTCATAATGGCAACCTTAACGCCGGCTTGTTGGAGTTTAACCGCGGTAACAAAGCTCTTGTTAATAAGCTCAAACTTTGTTCGGGCACCAAAGCTGGGGCCCACGATGCAAGCTAGGTTTTCCTTTACTAATTCATCCACAATAAGATGACCCTCGGTAACGTGCTCCAGAGTAATATTAAGGTCAAACTCCCTGGCAATGCGAATGGCCGTGAAAATATCGTCGGCACGATGGGCATGGGCCTTCAAAGGAATTTCCTTTTTCAAAACGGGAATTAGGGCTTCATATTTAAGTTCAAGAGCCTGATCGGCGTTTTTCTCTCTTTTTTCCATATAGTTCTTTGCTTGGAAGAGGACTTCCCGTAATTCAGCCGCTACGGCCATACGAGTGGAAGGCGATTTTTTCTGATCATTGTAGACTCTTTTTGGATTCTCACCAAAGGCAATCTTCATAGCAATAGGATCTCTAATAATCATATCATCAATCCTTCTACCGGCAGTTTTGATGGCAGCAAAGGTGCCGCCCATTACATTGGCTGAGCCAGGTCCTGTGGCTACCGATGTAACACCACCACTTCTAGCATCGCTAAAGGTGCGGTCCATTGGATTGATCCCATCAATTCCGCGCAGTTGGGGAGTAATAGGATTTGTCATTTCATTGCCATCACTGCCTTCAAAACCAATGGAATCTTCCCACATCCCTAAATGACAATGGGCATCAATAAAACCGGGCAATAGGAAATGGCCCTTACCATCGATGACTTCATCTCCCGTTAACTCTTTTCCTATTTTTGCTATTTTACCCTTTTCAATGGCAACATCTACCTCTTCGTAGATCTCTGTTGGTCCTTCCATAGTAAGAACCTTAACATTTTTGATTACTTTCACATTTCCTCCTAAATATTTTGTTGTAGGTAAGCTTTTATAAAAGCCTCCAAGTCCCCGTCCAAAACTGCCTGGACATTGCCCGTTTCTTCACCGGTGCGGTGATCTTTGACAAGACTATAGGGATGAAGGACATAGCTTCGAATTTGAGATCCCCAGGCAATGGTCTTACCCTCACCTTTAAGATCTTCGCGTTTTTCTTTATCCTCTCGCAGTTTTCTTTCAATGAGTTTACTGCGGAGCATTCTCAGGGCGGTTTCTCTGTTGGAGATTTGGCTACGCTCATTTTGACACTGTACCACTATGCCTGTGGGAAGATGGGTAATGCGTACTGCCGAATCCGTTGTATTGACATGCTGTCCTCCGGCTCCTCCGGCTCGGTAGGTATCAATCTTCAGTTCTTCGTCCTTTAGTTCAACATCAGCGCTCTCTTCAATCTCGGGATAAACCTCTACCGCGGCAAAGGATGTCTGTCTTTTGCCCGAAGAATTATAAGGCGAGATGCGTACAAGGCGGTGAACACCGTCCTCGCTTTTTAGTTTACCATAGGCGTAGAGTCCTTCAACTAGAATGGTAACATGTTTAATTCCAGCTTCTTCATCATCCAAAAGGTCTAAAATTTTAAGAGCGAAGCCTGCCTTTTGAATGTGACGGCGATACATGCGGTAGAGCATTTCCGCCCAGTCCTGGGCATCGAGGCCCCCGGTGCCGGCCTGAATAGATAAAATCGCACTGTTGGCGTCGTACTCATCGGAAAGAAGAGTGCTTATCTCCAGTTCGTCGAGTTTTTCTTCAAGCTTCTTAAAATAGGCCAGGGCCTCTTTATCCTGAGATTCACCCAACTCGAATAATTCACAGGAAAGCTCACAAACTTCAAGAAGTTCATCCACTTGTGCAATCTCTTCCATCTGATTCTCTAGATATTTATGTTCCTTTTGTATTTTGGCGCTTTTTTCCGGTATGGCCCAAAAATCTTCTGCTAGCATAGACTTTGCGAGCTCTTCGTGGCGAGTCTTTAGACTATCAGGGTCAAAGAGACTCCCGGATCTGCATCCATTTTTCCCTTAGTTGTCCCAAGCTACCCCGGCATAGTTCTTGTATCATTGATCCCTCCCACAACAAAATTTATATTTTTTTCCACTGCCACAGGGACATGGGTCGTTTCTTCCGACCTTCTTAACCTTTCTCTGTACAGTGGTCTTTTCACTACTGCTCTCTCCGGTTACAACGGCCATATCTTTTCGCTCGGCTGCGCCATCTTTAAAGCTGGCTTTAAATAAAATGCGCAGGGTCTCTTCTCGGATGCCATCCACCATTTCTTCGTACATGGCAAAGCCTTCCATTTGATAGGCTTGAACAGGGTCAACCTGACCAATGGCCCGAAGACCAATCCCTTGTTTTAAGCTATCCATAGCATCAATATGCTCAATCCAGTTCTGGTCTACTACAGAAAGGATGACCGCCCTCTCGATGCGCCGCATAGTATCAACACCATAGGTTTTTTCTCTTTTTTGATAATATTCCTCAATATACTCCATTAAAAAGTCTTCAAGGCCCTTGGCATCGGCATCTTCAGAAAGTTTTTTCAAAAAGGATGTGTCTTCAAAGAAAACACTTTTTAACTGGCTTTCTAGACTATTTAGATCCCAGTCCTTTACCAGGGGGGAAAGGTCTCTATTGGAGTCAATATAGCCTTCGATATAAGCTCTAGCCATATCCATTACACTGTCGCGCTGATTTTCATCCTTTAAAACGGCATTGCGGTTGCCGTAAATATGTTTTCTCTGCTCATTCATAACCTGGTCATATTGCAGAACATAACGGCGAGTCCCATAGTTATTGGATTCCACCTTCTTTTGCGCGCTTTCGATACTCTTAGTAAGCATTTTATGCTGAATGGGCATGTCTTCATCAAAGCCTAGGCTTCGCATGCGTTCTACCATATTTTCACTCATAAATATACGAAGAAGATCATCATCTAAAGAGAGGAAAAACTGGCTGGAACCGGGATCGCCCTGACGCCCACTTCGTCCCCGAAGCTGAAAGTCAATTCGTCTTGCTTCATGGCGCTCGGTACCAAGAACGTGAAGGCCTCCGGCTTTTTTTACCCTTTCAGCTTCCTGTTGAATATCTTGCTCAATAGGGCCCTTCAGGTTTTCAATGAGCTTTTTGGCCTTTATAACTTCTTCGTCCTCATAGGCAAAGGGACTCAGAGCATAGCCAATGATTTCATCTTCAAAGCCTTGTTTTCGTAATTCTTTTCTAAGCATGAATTCCAGATTTCCCCCGAGCATAATGTCGGTTCCTCGTCCGGCCATGTTGGTTGCAATGGTAACAGCACCATAGCGTCCAGCCTGGGCTATAATTTCAGCCTCTCGGTGGTGATGCTTGGCGTTAAGTACTTCATGGGGTATACCCACTTTTTTCAGTTGCCTGGATATATATTCTGAAGTTTCAATGGATACGGTACCCACAAGAACTGGCTGGCCAGTTTCGTGTCGACGGGCAATTTCGTCGAGGATGGCTTTGTATTTATGGGCACTGTGGCCATAGATTACATCGCCCAGATCTTCTCTTTGCACAGGACGGTTGGTAGGAATCTCCACAACATCCATACCATAAATCTCTCGGAACTCTTCTTCTTCGGTCTTTGCCGTTCCTGTCATTCCCGCAAGTTTTGAATACATTCTAAAAAAGTTTTGCAGGGTGATGGTGGCTAGGGTTTGAGATTCCTTTCGGATTTCAATCCCTTCCTTGGCCTCTATAGCCTGATGAAGTCCACTGGAATAGCGTCTTCCCGGCATAAGGCGCCCGGTAAACTCATCTACGATAATAATTTCACCATCTTTAACTACATAGTTCACATCTTTTTTCATTAAAAATCGGGCCCGGATGGCCTGATTGATATGGTGATAGATTTCCATATTGTCCATATCAGAAAGATTGCCTACACTAAAATATTTTTCTGCTTTAACCATGCCTCCTTCTTCGGAGAGCATGATTGTATTGGCTTTTTCATCGATTACTACATCCTCTTTTGTAATGGTTCTGACAAAACCTTCGACTTTACCATAGAGATTTGTGGATTTATTTCCCTGGCCGGAAATAATAAGGGGAGTTCTGGCTTCGTCAATCAAAATAGAGTCCACCTCATCGACAATGGCATAATTAAGGGGTCTTTGGTATACCGAGGATTGATAAATCGCCATATTATCTCGCAGATAGTCAAAACCAAATTCGTTATTGGTTCCATAGGTAATATCCGCAGCATACTGCCAGTGGCGCTCGTCGCCCTTTAAATCATTGGTAAGGCATCCCACGCTAAGGCCTAAAAAACGATAAAGTCTTCCCATCCACTGACTTTGGTAGGAGGCCAGATAGTCATTAACAGTAACAAGATGGGCCCCCTTGCCTTCCAAGGCATTTAAATAAAGGGGCATGGTGGCTACTAAAGTTTTACCTTCCCCGGTTTTCATTTCCGCAATGCGGCCTTCATGGAGTATGATGGCTCCCATAATTTGTTCAGGATAGGGCGACATGCCCAGGGTTCTTCTCGAGGCTTCACAAACAAGCGCAAAGGCCTCAGGTAGAAGTTCATCAATGGTCTCTCCTTGTTTCAAACGCTCTTTAAATTCCACTGTTTTCTCTTGCAGAGCTTCATCACTGAGCTTTTCCATTGAAGGAATAAGGCTCTCTATTTCTTCTGCCCGGCTACGAAGGCGATCGAGCTCGCCCTGGCCGAGACGCTTTTTAAAAAAATCTAAAAACGCCACTGATTTCTCCTTTTATCATTATAAATAGAATTTTATATGTCAAGATTTAAGTTTATAAACAAAAAAAGCTCCTAAGAGCTTAAAACCGTGCGCCTTCATCGAAATCTTGAACCGGACGGAATCTTGGTAGTTCCCTCGGGATCAGCGCTCCCACGGCACATGGAGGTTCCTTCTTACCGCTGCTTCCTTCCGGACCTGACGGGGTTCAAAAGTCTTCATTGCGTAGGACTCATCCTTCATCGGTGCTTGCCAAGAGCAGCTCCACCTCAAGGTCCCTCAAAAAGGTGTTCGACCCTAC
>JAAYGQ010000050.1 GCA_012727635.1 Tissierellia bacterium
AATACCCTATTTTCCTGCTGTCAATAGAGGAAATAATCATTTAACAAGGGTATATTATCCTATTTACTAGGCAATCTAGACCAGTAAATAAAGAATAATATTTAAATTCATTTTTGAGTGCTATAATCCTGAGTTTCTCAAATAAAAATGTGAAAAAAGCCCCAACACCTTGAATCAAAGGTGTTTGAGGGCTTTAATAAAGTAAAATTTATGTGGTATACCAACCTTTAGAAAATTTGTTTAGCTCTTCATATCTTACTATCCCTTTATCCCATTCAAGTCCTAATAGTTCAAGGATCCTTTTTAATTCATCATTTGCTTGTACGCGATAGAATCCTGTCGTTAATTCATTGGCCCGAGCACTCTGTAAGGCCTCAATTAAACGTCCTGGACTAAACTCCCAATTGGTTTTGTTTTGCAGGATACGCAGCAGCAGTAGGGCCAAAAAACATGTGAGAAAGTGGGCCTCAATGTGGTCTGCTATGCGTACATAGATGGGTTTTGATTTAATGTTTGATTTGGTAATCTTGAAGCAATCTTCAATCTTATAGAGTTCTGCGTATCGCTCCATCATCTCCTCACTGCTCATGTCTAGCTCGCTAGTCACTAACACATTGATTCCATCAAATTGCTCATCAAATTCAATTTGTTCTTTATTAAACTGGATGAGAGGACTAAAGGGCTTTATTTCTCCCGTTTCTTTATCCAGATAGGATAATTCTAGGTAGCGCTTTCCTCCTTTTTTGCTGGTTTGTCTAAATAGTTCAGCATCGGTTAGTTTATTGGCATACTCCAGGGCGCCATCGCGTCTTATTTTTTCTCGCAGGGCATATTTTTTATTCCAAGTCACTAATACTTTTTCTTTTACTTCCTCTTTGTTTCCTTCTAGTTTTCTTGTTCTAAACATGGATTTGGCTGCAAAGCTCATCTCATCATTGTAGATCCAACCAGAGGGCTCTAGAATAAACTCTTGAATGTCCTTAGGCGCTCCTCTTTTGCCTCTGTGCTTTTGTGAAAACAACCACCCATCTTTATTCTCCCTTGTTTTTGTAATATTTTTCTTACTATTCATTGCTTTATCTGCAACCACAATGATCTTTTCTAATCCGAATTGCTTTTTCACCTGCTCAATCGCAGGGATATAAGTGATTGGATCCGTTTCATTTCCACTAAAAAGTTGATAACTTATGGGAATCCCCTGGGTGTCCATAAACAATCCAAGTTGGACAATGGGGTTTCCACTTTTGGATTTGCATGGACCTTTTTTACGTAGGCCCTTACGTATTTCTTTGCTTTCTTCCTCTATTGCATCTTCATCATTACAGTCAATTTCGAAATAGTAATTGGTCACATCATAAAAAACCAGCGTTCCTGTTCTACCCATCCTTTCGGTAATGCTTTGGTGTGCCTGAAGCTGTATTTCATTTTTGGCTTGGCTTAAGGGGAGTAGGGAGCGATAAAGAGTGTTTTCCTCGATATTCCAGTGGCCAAACATATCCTTTTGAGAATGGAATGTGTACAGCTTGCTACCTGGATTTAAAACACGCTGATAAACTAGCAGCTCTAAAACTTTCTGGTATTGCTTTGTTTTTTTCGTGTTTCCAAATACCGATTGAAGGGCCTCGGGAATTCCGAGTCCCTGAAATAGCTCCTCCAAAATTTTCCAACCATAGAGGACATCATCGTAGGTGATTTCCTGGTTTAAATTGTATGTAACAGGGAGTTGTCTTGGGGTAGCTTCCGGCAGAAGTCCTAGTTTAGCCTCCTTTCGTAGTCTTTCAAAAGCTCCAGCTTCCTCTTTTTCCAAGTTATCTAAGGAACCATAGGCTTTTAATGTCCTCTTTTTTACCTTATCCCCCTCTCTAAAAGATTCAATGAGATACACATAATATTTTCCTTCTCTGTTTTTTCTTTTTACTATATATGCCATATTTACATTATATCACATTCTACCGTATACCACAACAATAAAAGGGCGAAAAAAGAGCACAAATCCTTATATTTAAAGGAAAAGTGCTTAATCTAAAAAAATGTTTTGAGAAACTCAGGACAGAAATTACACTCACTCAGAAAGACGGGTTTACTGTAACAAACACAGAAATTATTAAACCAGTAAAACCAGAAAAACCAAAGCTACCAAGTACTGGTTCAACCTCTTCTACACCACTGGTAATCTTAGCGATTGTATTGTTGATGGCAGGTTTACTATTAATTAGAAAAAAAGCAAATAGTAATAGCTAGTAATAATTTATCTTATCTATGAGATAAAGAAATGTCTATTGATACTGACCCCCAATAGCTGGACCTATAGGTCCAACGCTAGGGGGTCAGTATTTTTATATTTTGAACCCCTATGTAGCGATAGAAAATAGGGTAATTACCCTTAAGACATTTAAAACCAATGGATACCATGGAGATGCTCGGAATAAAGATTTTAAACACGTACCCAAAGGGAATACTTTGTTATAATATAACTATGAAGCAGCATTCAACCAAGGACTAAAAGATTAGCTCTAGGCTATAGACCCAGGGGTTTAAGTTGGTGTTGGATTTATGCGTTCACCGAATGAATTAGAGAACAAAATGGAGCAAAAAATCAAAATATATCAAAAATTCTAGAATATATATTATCCCTTAGAAAAAAGATAGGATAAGCGCAAATAAAATGAAGAAGATAAATTTTTTAAGGAGACATCTATGAGAATAAACAACTATATTAGTTCAACGGGGCTATGCTCCAGAAGAGCCGCCGATGAGCTGATTAAACAGGGAAAGGTAAAGATCAATGGTAAAAAGGCAACCATTGGTCTAAGTGTTGGCCCCCAGGATAAAGTCCAGGTAAATGGCAAACTACTAAAGCCAAAAAG
>JAAYGQ010000051.1 GCA_012727635.1 Tissierellia bacterium
AGGATACCAATGAAAGTTCCGTGTATATGTATAATTTCACTGTCTTACCGGAAGAAAAATCAGCAAATTTCAGCAATCTCTTCTATTCTGCTCAAGGACCCCAATCAGGGCTTCTTGAAGATATTGCCATCAACTCAACCGTTGTTAAAGTGCAATTAGATGATGGTAGTACCATCGCTTTCAATTACGATCAAAAAATTGACAGAGTAACTCAGACATTCCAAGCAGCCCTTGAGAAAGCCTCTTTTGATGTTTCGGATCTACTACCGGTATTTGAAAACGGATTGCCCACACTAAAAAATACTAAGGAGCTTTCTATACTCAGCTACAGTGCTTATTTCTATATTGAAGAAACAAATGATATAGGACAGATGTACTACCGCGCTACGATACTTCCCGGAGAAACTTCAGGAAGTTTATCTATTACAAGTTCTGGGGACGGAAGTGAATTTACTAGGGATATTGAATATAAAGCGGTTAATGTTAACTTCGAAACCGAGGATGGTAAAATGATGTCTATTAACTATAATCCCATTTTAAAAACCTCATCGGTTATAGTGAAATAGCTAAATTTAAAGCTTAATATGGAGACAGTTTTATACTCCATAAAATGGAAAATAGAGTGGTAAAATATATCCACTCTATTTTTTCATGTATATCAAATAGTACTTCCCACTAATAAATGATTCTAATATTTTATATAAATATTTCGAAAGAGTTTTACGCTCTATGGATTGTGGGTATATTGATGTAAACCTGTATTTCGCCTTAAAATCCTGTAATAAGATGATATATCACGGCTGGCAAGGTTGTTTAATCCCAAGTTTGGATATTATGAAATTCTGACGATTAAAAGTCCTGACTACTCTTAACTTTTCCTAGAACTAGAAAAGCTACTAAAATCTTCCAATAGATAAAGCGATACTTTTTGAAACCACAAAGTAAACTCCTAATCCCTAGCAGAAGCCACCATCAACAACCTAGAAATATAAAGGAGAAGAAATGAAAAAACTTCTTGGGCCGATGCTGATTGCGCTTTTACTATTGTCTCTACAAGCCTGTGGTTCCCAGCCAAAGGAGGAAACCCCTCCTGTTCAGCAGGATGTGGAAGAACCAAGGAAAGTACTCGTAGACGAAGTAGAAAAAGTCGAGGTAAAGTTTCAGAAGCAACTGCTCCCCTAGAAACTCTCACGGAAGTTGAACTAGAAATTGAAGCGCTAAAACCCCTAACTAAAAAGATTATCCTTATAGCAACACTAAAAAATACAAAACAATTACCCATCGTCGGTTATTGCGCGACATTCTATATACCACAAAGCGACGTGATTGGATATTTATATCACAACGACACAATTTTTCCTGGAGAAATCTCAACAAAAATTGAAATTCTGGAATTTGGAGAAAGAGCTGAACTGGCTGAAAGTATCGACTATAGAACCATTACGGTAGTATTTCTAAATGATGAGGGCAACGCCCTTGATATTCGCTTTGATACAGTTTTGAAAACCTCTGAGCAATATGTCTACAAATGGAATTAGATAGGCCAGCCTTTTTTAAATCCAGAGAAAAGAGTATTCTTGAAGCTACCAAGTAGGTGGATTGTTATTGATTTTGCTTCCAGTAGCTTCCTTTTGTACTTACAATTTAAGCTCATCCACTTTGTACGCCACTTAAAACAATATAATAAACAGAAAATTCTGTGAGGCATCCTTATTCCCAAAATATAACTATTAATGGCGGTTGTATGGGTTTACATAAATTCTGTTTCCCATTTCATACATTGGGATAAGTAGTAAAACAAAAATCCTAAAATGTAAGGAGAAAAACATGAAAAAGATACTCGCAGCACTACTGATTGGACTTTTGATGCTGGGCCTAGTGGCCTGTGGGTCCGAATCAAAAGATACTCCCAAAACTCCTCAAGTCAATGAGGATAACGAGACTGAAAAGGCCGAAGAAATAGAAAAAACCGAAGAGAACACAATAAGCGAAACTTCTGGAGAAAAAGTCAGTCTTCAAGAGGATCCAGAAATCGAAAAAATGAAATCTCTGGTCAAAGAAATGTTTCCTACAATTGTTTTCAAGGAACCAAAGTATGAGGGTGAATACCCCAGTGGTTTAGCCACCTTTGAAAATCTTTTAGACTTGCCTGTTATCTATTATTCTGCAAAAGGCTTTTTGAAAGAGGGAAACATACCCATTGAACTCAATAAAGAATTCACTGTTTTACCCGGAGAAAAATCACCCAACATCGTTAGTCCCTGGCCTAAGACGGATTTAGCCGAAGATATAATTATCAATTCCCTTACTCTCTATGTGCAAAGAGAAGATAGAAGTATAATTCATTTTGAATATGACGTCGAGCTTGATCTAGTTGATGTACAAAATCGCGTTACTAGAGAAGAAAGTGACGTTGATGTGTCGGGGCTGATACCTGTTATTAAGTTTATTGACCCTGAATATGAGCTCGAAGAGACCAAAGTTGAAGGGTTACTAAAAAACACAACGGACTTAACCATCAAATTATATAGAATCGATTTCTTTGTTAAAGAATCCAACCAATTAGGCAGTATATTTTGCTACGACGAAGTTCTGCCCGGTGAAAGCTCTACTAGTATTGATATCACTAATATTAATATTAGTAATATCGATAATTGGGATTCTACTGATAGACAGGAATTGGCAAATAATATGGATTATAGATTCATTAGTGTCACTTTAACCAACGATGATGGTGATCTATTTGAAATCGGCTATGATATGCTCCTCAAAACTTCTACGATGTATAAAATGAATTAAAGCTAAAAAGTTTTGAGAAATTTTTTAATTTAATCGGGAACTAGAGTGGATTGCCTAAGCCACTCTAGTTTTTTGTTACTTTCTAATCAATACATTATTTAATATAACTGTACAATTGGCCAAAATATTATGTATAATAGACTATAGCAGTAAAGGAGAATAAAATGATGCAAGGACATACATTATACATATTATTATCAAATACTGGATCTTTTGCATCCAAGTGCATAGGCTTATATACAAGAAGGCCCTATAGTCATGTTTCTATTGCGCTGGACGTCAATTTAGAAGAAATTTATAGCTTTGCCAGATTAAAGCCTAGTAACCCCCTAATAGGTGGTTTTGTTAGAGAAGATATTGATAATGGTACCTTTAGTTTGTTCCCCGATACAACCTGTGAGCTGTACTCTATTACAATTTCAAATAAACAATATGACCAATTCATCCATGAGATAAATAGATTTATAGATAGTGAACATAAATATGGATACAATTTTTTAGGAGTAATGGGTCTGGTGCTAAATAGCCCTATTAATAGAAAATATAATTATTTTTGCTCTCAATTTGTAGCAGAAGTGCTTCATAACAGTGATATTAGAATCATTGATAAAGACGCAGGTTTAACAACACCAAATGATTTTAGAAATAATGAGAATTTACATCTTATTTATGAAGGCAGCTTAAAGCAGTACGAAAGACACATCCCTGCATTCAGCTATTAGAGAACCTATAGTTCTCTTTTTTCTATTCACCCATTGATTCTCCATGGACTCTAGAAAGATTATCCGCTAAATAGATTTTAATGCTCTTTGTATCATTTCTACATCAAATTTATGGTTGAAATTATCTATAGTATTTTCATATATATAATCGCCAAAATCCTTTATAACAAAGACTTTTTCACTGGATGTGTTACTGCTGATAGTCTTAAGGGCCTTTAGAAGGGCTAGAACCACCGATACATCTTCTTTGCCATAGTGGACAATTTGGTAAAAGGTATAGTATAGATCTTCCTTAAAATGAAAATCTTCATAAATAACTTCAGATTTAGAATTATCACTTTTTATAACTGTATATCTGCCCTCTATTTCGCTGAGTTTGCTAAGTAGGACACCTAATATATTTATACAGTGAATGGCTGTATTTGGATCATTTATCCCTGGGGATAGTGCTCTTAGAGTTATATCTATTATTTTTTGAAGAGAAAATCTATAGTCATTGTAGGCGATCCTCTCCTCTTCAATGTTAAATCTTTTCAGTAATTTATCCACTAGATCTTCATCATCTAATTTCTCATTATAATGCAGAGTGGCTATAACCTGGTTTTTGGATATAAAATCTCCAATGTCCACCTTTATAATAAATTTTGTTTCTATATCTTTTAAGGTACTCAGTATCTCTTTAAATTCAATGAGTTCTAGATATCCATTTGTCTTTGAGGTAATTTCTAGTTTAGAGTTAAATCTCCCCACTTCATATTCATCCAAACTCAAATAATCTTCTCTAAGATTTAAAGCTCTTTCCACTATTTCGGTGGATTCATCGTATAGCCTAGCTATAAGCTTGGTGGCTTGGATTGAAGAGGATACATTGTATACAAATATCACAAAATAAATTATACATAGTACGGAATAAATCACGGCGATGGTAGCAGATACTACTAAATACTCAGAGTAAGTTTTACGCATAAAAAAAAGTGCCAGTATACAATAGAAAAATCCGCCTACAAATATACCCAGTACCTTCATAGTAATTTTATCCGTTAAGAAATTGTTTACGACCCTAGGTGAAAAGTTCGAAGAATACATGGTTAATACAACCATTATGGTAGAGAAGGTAAAGGTAGTTATAGTAAGAAGAGAGCCTGAGAGGGTACCTAGTATTACCTTGGCTAGATCTACACTGGTTAGTAAAATATCCGGAATATAATCCAGTAGAGGAATAAATTTTATATCGGTAAGTATAGCCCCCACTGCCAATAAAAAGGAAATTAGAATATACTTTCCCAGGTAGACCCACATTTTATTCTCGCTATATAAGATTTTTATTTTAGTTATCATGGTTTCTCCTATATTAATTTATTCAGTATCTCCATAAAATCTATCGCTTCTAGTAAGGATTAGTTTTCTTGACCAGCTATTATTTAAAGCTGGATAAAACTAGAATCCACATCACTCATATTAAAGATTCTTCCAAGCCAGTTATTTTAATTGTCCCCTCAAATTCCTATAAATATTGTAGGATGGAACATGACTTTCTTTAGGTCTACAACGAGATATTGGATAATATCTCTATTTTAACCCATGATTAGAGATTTGGCTTATTATTATTTCACCTTTCAGTGATTTCTTACCGTTTTTAAGTGAAAATTCCAATAGCAAAGATTTACAATCATTTGTCCAAAGAAAAAAACAGAGGTTATAACTATTTTTTTAACATATTATGATGTTGGCGATACTAAATCCAGCATCTTTTTTTTGTAAAAAAAATGAGCAGGTGGGGAAATCCTTTATGATTAAGTCCCTGCACACAACCCAAAGGAGGTTCCACATGTTTCATACACATTCTATCCTAAACCTCATCGGAATAAAAGATAAAAATATACACATCGAAGAAGATTATTTCAAGTCCGAAGTTAGGGTTCTCGGGGAAAGTCTGTCCTTCACAAGATCAAAAGCTGTGCTCCAAGCTCCCTCTCCCCCCTTGTAGCATCTGTCAGGGCTCTACTATCAAATGGGGAAAGTCCGTCTCTAACATCCGAATTTCCCAAGCCTTCGGACATCCCACCCTCCTAGAACTTGGTAAGTCGCGTTACCACTGTAAAGCTTGTGGCTACCCCCATACCTTAGAAGCCATCCTTGTCGAGAAACACTGATTTGTCTCCAAAGCCACAAAAAAGCATGTCCTTATTCATTCCATGGACACCACCCCCAAAAAACCATTGCCAAATCCTTTGACGAAGATGCGATATTTCAACAAAAAAGAGCCCTCTTAATGGGGCTCTTAGTTGTTATATTTGAGATGAGGGGTCTAGACCTGGGGTTTTTAATCATCTCTGTATTGTTCAAAGTATTGAAAATAGAGATTTTTGTGTTTTATCGCCCCTCTATTGTTTTCTATTGTCCTGCAAACTTAAGAAAAATGGAGTCAATATTTCTCGAATTAACTCATATTTCTGGACTCTATCTATTATGGTCTAAAATTAATATAAGCCTATGTTGGCTATTAAAAAAAATGGTATTTTCAGAGAAAAGTCTAAGAAATGTCCGCATCTCCCAAATGTAAATGATACAACTCTAATCCCTTTAAATACTTCCACCAGTAGTAAAAATTAATGAGCGTGTGTTATAAAGGCCTCGTACCAAGTGCTAAATATACTTTAGACATAAGGGTCATAGGGTTATAACCTCTAGTGATAGAAAGGGTCCGCAAACTCTCACAATGTTTATGAGGAAAGATAAAAACTCAGTAAGACAGTATTAATAGGAGCATTACTCATCCTACTGAAGACTCCAAGTCAGAATAATATAACCAATTGTTCTCACAATCAAAACCTTGTTTTAAAAGTGTAATTTTTTCGCTCCATGCTTGTGACATGTAGTTGCTAACTTTGCAAATCCTTATAAATGCCTATCTTTTGAAGCAGAGAGTTGACGTAACATACCAGACCCATTTCCTAGAGAAATGAGTTTCTTCATAAAAGCACCTTTTTTTAAGAGTTATCGAGTTTAGCTTTGGATTAGCCTGCTCCCTCTGCGCCGGAGAACTCCCACAATTTTCCCAGGTTGACCCTTGCAGTTGAGCTCGCTAAGTGTGGCATAGTAAGCAAGCCCCATTGAAAAGGTCAAAAACATTATGAAAAGGAGGTTGTTTGCTGCACGAATTTCTTCAGACACTTTCTGTCTTGAGCGAATCCACGTTGTGACTCTCACTTAACGTATCGGTGTAGTCGCCTGCGGACCATTTTTCAAATTCCAGGGAAGTCGCCAGCACCTCGTGGGTTGAAGAAACTTTGTGGTATTCTCCCAGGGTGTAGTCGATTCCGCTCTGGCGGTAGAGATAGCCAAGACTTCGGCGCTTCTTCTCCAGGATTGGATTGGGCTGGGGAATCGCGGAAAGCAGGCTGATAGTATAGGGGTGGATGGGATGAGCAAAGATCTCGTTGCGGTCTCCGATCTCCACGATATGCCCAAGATGCATAACGCCGATGCGATCGGAGATATACCGGACCATGGAGAGGTCATGGGCGATGAAGATCATCGTGATCCCCAGATCTTTCTGGATACGCTTTAGTAGATTGACGACCTGTGCCTGGATCGAGACGTCCAAAGCGCTGATGGGTTCGTCGGCGATGATCAGTTGAGGTTCCATAATCAGAGCCCGGGCCAGCCCAATGCGCTGGCGCTGTCCTCCGGAAAACTGGTGAGGATAACGGTTGACAAAGTCGGCGCTGAGCCCCACTTGCTCGAGAACGCGGCAGACTTTTACTTTTCTCTCAACGGCCGTGAGCTCCGGATGGAGATTCATCAGCCCTTCGGAAACTGTTTCAAGCACGGTCTTTCGGGGGTTGAGAGAAGCCATCGGATCCTGAAAGACCATCTGGATGTTAGAGCGAACAAGCCTTCGGGTCGCAGCGTTGAGATGGCCTGAGATGAGATGCCCATCAAAGAAAATCTCTCCCGAGGTTGGGGTGTAGAGTCGGATAATGGATCGTCCGGTGGTGGATTTTCCCGAACCAGATTCGCCGACCAAGCCAAAGGTCTGGCCTCGCTCCACGGTGAAGCTGATGCCGTCAACCGCCTTGGTTGTAAATCGGCGGTTGATACGGAAATGTTGCTTGAGGTTTTTTACTTCCAGTAAGGGGCTACTCATTGCGGCCAATCTCCTCTCTCATCTCTTTGAGCCGACGCTCCAGAGATGCCGGCCTCTCGACCTTCGGGGAGCGAGGATCCATCAGCCAAGAGGCAACGCGGTGTTTTCCACCGGCGCTGAACAGCGGAGGTTCCTGCTCGAAGTCAATGTTGAGCGCGTAGCGGTTTCGAGGGGCGAAGGGGTCTCCCTGGAAGGGAAGCGCCAGATTGATAGGATTGCCGGGAATGCTGTAGAGCTCTTCCTCCTCGAGATTGAGATCGGGAATGGAACTGAGCAGTCCCCAGGTATAGGGATGGCGAGGGTCGTAGAAGACTTCTTCAACGCTGCCCTTTTCAATAATCCGTCCGGCGTACATGACGGCAACGTAGTCGGCCACCTTGGCGACGACTCCCAGGTCATGGGTGATGTAAATGACGGAGAGATTCTTTTCTTTTTGTATGGACTGAATCAATTCAAGAATTTTCGACTGAACGGTTACATCAAGCGCTGTGGTTGGTTCGTCGCAGATGAGGATCTGCGGGTCGCACGCCAGAGCGATGGCGATGACGACACGCTGGCGCATTCCGCCCGAGAGCTGATTGGGATACTGCTTCATGCGCTTGGCGGAGTTATCGATACCCACAAGCTCGAGAAGCTCTTGCGCTTTGCGGCGGGCTTCCTGCACAGGCACCTGGTAGTGATAGCGCATGCCCTCCATAATTTGCTTTCCGATTGTCATGGTCGGATCTAGGCTCGTCATGGGATCTTGAAAAATCATGGCTATACGTTGCCCAGAGATTTTAGAGCGGATTTCTCGCTGGCTCATGTCGACAATTGAAAACTCCTCCCCCGTCTCTGGGTCGGTATAAAGAATTTTCCCAGCATCGATAGAGCCATTGGAGCTAAGGATGCCCATGATCGCCTTGACGCTGACGCTTTTACCCGAGCCTGACTCACCGACGATGGCGAGAGTCTCTCCTTGAAATAGGTCCAGGCGCACGCCGCGGATTGCCCGCACGAGCGCGTCGGTGGTCTTAAAGGATATCTCCAGGTCACGAATCGATAAGACGCGTTTACTCTCCATATCACATCTCCTTCATCTTGGGGTCAAAGGCGTCACGCAGCCCGTCGGCAAGCACCGTGAAGCTAAACATCAGCACGGCCAGAACCAAGGTGGGAATAACCACCATGTAGCCGGAGACAAGGAATGATTTGAACCCTTCGCTAATCAGCACGCCCAGCGAGGCCAGGGGCGGCTGGAGGCCAAGACCGATGAAAGCCAGGAAGCTTTCGGTGAAGATGGCATTAGGGATGGAGAACATACTCATAATAATGACTTGTCCAAAAATATTGGGAAGTAGCTGATGCAGGATGATCTTGGCGTCAGAACTGCCAAGCGTGCGTGAGGCCAAGATGAATTCCTGCTCTTTGAGCTTTAGGACCTGGGCCCTGGCTATTTTGCTCATCCCAATCCAACCTTTGATAATGATCGCCAGCGTGATCGAGAGAATGCCAGGCTTGAGTACAAAAACCAACAGCGTGACGATGACGATAGTGGGAATAGAGTTAAGAATCTCTATGATCCTCTGAAGTATCAGGTCAATCACACCTCCATAGTAGCCGGAGATCATGCCGAAGCTCATACCCAGGATCATGTCGACGACAACGGCCAGAAAGGCCATGTATAGAGAGACCTGGGTTCCCTTCCAGGTGCGCACCCAGATATCCCGGCCTAGGGTGTCGGTACCGAAGAAATAGTATGTGTCCTCTAACCCCATCTCCTGGTACTTTCCTTCTCCGTCAAGCACTCCGATGCGCTCCAACACGGGCCAGCGTGGTGGCAGAGACTGATGTTCGATCATACCCCGGTCATAGCGGTGCTGGCTCAGAAGCGGTGCCACGAGACTGAAAAGCAGAATCAGAATCACCATCCCAAAAGAGATCAGAGCCGCCCGGTTGGTCTTCAGGCGAATCCAAACATCCTGAATAAACCCTCGTTCACCGATGGAAGAAGACTGATCGGCTAAGCGAAATCTTTCTTCAGAGGCAAAACCGAAAAGTTCGGCTTTTTGCGGATTCATGCAGGCCCTCCTTTGCTTAAGCGGATGCGCGGATCAATCACGGAGTAAAGAATGTCGACGGCCAGCATCACCAACACAAACATGACGCTGTAGATAAAACTGATGGCGATGACAACATTGTAGTCATTGACCGTGATTGCCTGGACGAAGAGGCCTCCAAGGCCGGGAATGGCGAAGATCTTTTCCACCACCAGTGAGCCTGTCATGAGGTTGACGACCAGCGGCCCGACGACCGTAACAACCGGAATCAGGGAGTTTCGGATCCCGTGGCGGCTGATGACGGCGCTTTCCCGCAAACCTTTGGCGCGAGAGAGCAGGATATATTCGCTTCCCAGCACTTCGAGCATCTCACTGCGTAAAAAGCGCGCAACTGTTGCAATCGTAAACATAGAGAGACTGATGACGGGAAGCACTCCTGAGAGACCAGGGGCAGAGGGATTGTATCGAATCGGGAACCAGCGCAGCAAAAAAGCAAAAACGTAGAGCGAAAATAGCGCAAAGACATAAGAGGGCACTGAGACGCCGGCAACGGCAATCATACTCATCGCCGAGTCCAACCACGTCCCATGCTTCAGTGCGGAAATAATACCCAGCACCATTCCAATAGCTAGGCCCAGAAGTACGGCCTGCAGGCCAAGGCTCATGGTGACGCCGACCCGCTGGCCCAGCATGAAGGAAACTGGCATGTTCTTATTAAGGGTGTAGGAGATGCCGAAATCTCCTTTAAGCATAAGCTGCATGTATTTGAAAAAACGCTCCAGGATTGGCCGATCCAATCCATATTTTTCCATGATGACATCTCTTTGCTGGTCCGTGAGGCGCTCGTCATTAAAGGGGGTTCCAGGCATCAACTCCAGCATTAAGAAGAGCAAGAGCAAGATCAAAAACACTGTAACCACTGCTATTGAGATTCTCTGGCCAATATACCTTACCATAAGGCTCCTTTCATGCAAGCAAAGCTGCGCATGGCGCAGCTTCGCTTAATTTAGACAAGTCGCATCAATTTATTCGAAATATGCGTCTTTATAGAGGAACGGTGTTCCGACCGTCAGATTCAGCACGCCCTTGACTTTGGGGTTCCACATCTGGGCAGCACCGGTCTGGTAGATTGGGATCGGCCCCATGGCATTGCTCAGAAGGTGTGCTTCCGCGTCCAACAAGACCTGCCAACGGTCTTCCTCGCTGATTTCAGCGCTCTTATACTGCTGTACCAATGCTTCGTATTCGGGAGTGCTATAGCCACCGCGGTTCTCAGGCTCTGCGTAGAGATCGAGATAGGTTGCCGGATCGGCATAATCGGGGCCCCAGCGCTGCAGGCCCATGTGATAGTCATTTTCCTTGCCGCGCATAATTTCCAGACGCGTCTTTTTGGGAACGCTTTTGAGGCTAACGGTGACTCCTTCTAGTGTTTCCTCTATTTCGCTCTTCATAAATTCGGCCACTTTCTTGGACTGTTCGGAGTCTTCAAAGAGAAGCTCGAACTCAAAGGTGTCGACGCCCAGTTCAGTTTTGGCGGCTTCCCAATATTCTTTGGCCTTGTCTTTACCTTCAGTAAAATATTTCCCCGCGGTGTCGCGGAAGTCTACTCCGTTAGTGTCCGAGGCGAGTTTACGAGGCACAAACCCCTCTGCCGCTATGGCTCCGTCTTTCAGTACGTTGTTGGCAATCTGCTCACGGTTGAAGGCTAAGGAGATGGCCATCATGATGTTCTCATTATCGAGCTTGGGATCATAATGGTTGACCTGCAGAAACCAAAGCCAGCTTCCCAGCTGGATAGAGTATCCAGGTTCATCCTTATAGCGATCAACCAGTTCACCGCTTAGATACACGTAGTCAGTATTTCCGCTTTCAAAGTCGAGGACGGCGGACTGCTCTTCTAATGCAACTTTAAATTCGATTCCGTCGAGTTTAACCGCGTCGGCATCCCAATAATCAGAGTTCTTGACAAAGCTGAAGCTGCTTCCGGAAATCCATTCAGTCCAGACAAAGGGTCCGCAGTAGAGCATCGTTTGCGGAGTCAGGCCATACTGTGTGCCGACCTGCTCAACGAATTTCTGATTGGCTGGGAAGAAGGGCGGGAAAGCCATGAGCTTATCAAAGAAGGCCACCGGACGCTCGAGTTCGACGACGAGAGTCTTGTCGTCCACAGCTTTGACACCCAGCTCTTTGGAGTCCATCTCGCCCGCGACGATGGCATCGGCATTCTTAATGCCGGCAACGCCGAGAATGTAGGCATATTCGCTGGCTAGTTCTGCAGAACCCAAGCGCTGCCATGCATAGACAAAGTCATGTGCGCTCACTGGTTCTCCGTTGCTCCAGTTGGCATCGCGAAGTGCGAAAGTATAGGTCAACCTATCTTCGGAGACGGTCATTTCAGTCGCAAGGGCTGGGACCATGTTGCCGGCTTCGTCGGATGTAAAGAGTCCGTCGACACTCGCCGCAATAGCTTCAAAGCTCAGGCCATCCGTTGCATACTGAGGATCCATTGTGTTGAGGTCAGCATTTTTACTGACTCGGAGTATGCCACCTGAGGCAGCGGTTGGGGATTGACTCGGCTGAGTCGGCTCAGCCGCCGGGGATTGACTCGGTTGAATCGGTTCGGCCGCCGGAGCGCAAGAGTTGAGGGTCAACAGCACAACTAGTAAAGTAATAAGTATGCGTTTCATATTTTATCCTCTCTTTCATTCGAGCCGCTTATGCAGCCTGAATCAATATATGTCATATTATACACGAACCAAATGATTTGTCATTATAATTTAACGTTAAATAGTAATTATTTGCAAATAATTTTACAATTGCTGGATTGTAAACCCAAGTGCGCCGCCCTTCTCAGGGTAAAAGAATAACTCACAATGGAGCTTCCCTGTAGAATGAAGTTACCAGACACCACTTAACGGAGGCGTATTATTAGCTGCCACCATCTTAACCACGCCCCCGCGAGGACGAATTGAAACATCTAATAGACTCGGTTATTCAAACTGAAGAACGGCTTTGCAGCTTGGCCGCCACCGTTCATGCATTGAGAGAGAGATAAAGCGTAATACTCAAAGACAGCTATCAAGCTGAAGTTGCCCAGTAAAGTTATCCTAAGCCCAGACTAAAGTCTAGGCCAAGTTGTAAATACACTAAAGAACTAGCTGAAACTATCGAAGAGAAGTTAGGAGAAACCTGGTCCCCTAAGCAAATTGCAAACACTCTTACAAAGGGACTCGTCAGCTTTAAAACGATCTATGCCTGGCTTTATGAAGGCAGACAGGGTCAAGGAGATATGTCGGTCCTCAGACACAAAGGAAAACGCCGTAAACCCACTGAAAAACGCGGAAAGTTCATTGTCGGTGAATCTATCTCGAATCGTCCCAAAGAAGTAGAAGATAGAAAATCTTTTGGGCACTGGG
>JAAYGQ010000052.1 GCA_012727635.1 Tissierellia bacterium
AAGTAGTCAAGACCGGGATTCTTAGAAGATAAGAAGCGCCACCGTTATATGGCTAGGGCTAGACTTTTTGGCCTAAAGAGTCAGTTTTCGTGAGAAAACTGAGAAGCTTGGGTGGTAACACGATACATTCGTCCCTAGTATAGAAATATACTAGGGATTTTTTCATTCCTAGATCCAAATTCAAAGGAAAGTAAATAGAGGAAAAAACTATGCTCAGATTAGAGGATTTTGTAGAGGCAAGAGCAAGACTTCAAGGTGTGATTAGTAAAACAGAGCTGATCCATAGCCCTATATTTTCAGAAGAAACAGGCAATGAGATTTTTATAAAACCAGAAAACCTCCAATTGACGGGCTCTTTTAAGATAAGGGGCGCATATAACAAGATGGCCAAACTAAGCCAGGAGGAGAAGGAAAAAGGAGTGATTGCCTCTTCAGCAGGCAACCACGCGCAAGGGGTAGCACTAGCAGGAAAAATGCTGGGCATCCAGACCCTCATTGTTATGCCAAAGCACACTCCTCTGATAAAGGTGGAAGCAAGCAGAAGCTATGGGGCTAAGCTAGTGCTCTATGGGGAAGATTATGATCAAGCCTATAAAAAAGCCCTAAGCCTAAAAGAAAAAGGCTATAACTTTGTTCACCCCTTTGATGATCAAGACGTTATCGAGGGCCAGGGAACCATTGCACTGGAAGTGCTAGAAGAACTAGCAGATGCAGATATTATTATGGTTCCCCTGGGTGGGGGTGGACTCATATCTGGAATTGCCGCTGCAGCCAAATTAAAAAATCCACAAATAAAAATTATTGGAGTTGAAGCTGAAGGGGCAGCCAGCGCCAGCTACTCCCTAGCAAGAAAGAGGCTAGAAGAATTACCCCGAGTACATACCATTGCAGATGGGGCGGCCGTAAAACGAATTGGAGAGATCCCCTTTGCCTATATACAAAAATACGTGGATGAAATTGTGACGGTTTCAGATTATGAACTAATGGAAGAATTCCTAATTCTTGTTGAAAAACACAAAATCATTGCAGAGAATGCAGCCATTCTTTCCATTGCCGGGCTAAAAAAGATAAAGGAAAAAAACAAGAAAATCGTCTCCATCCTAAGCGGGGGAAATATCGATGTTCTCACCATATCCTCCATGATTAATAAGGGTCTGGTTTCCAGGGAAAGAATTCTTAAGTTCTCCCTAGGACTCCCGGACAAACCAGGTCAGTTGGTCAATATTTCCCAGATACTGGCTGCACAAAATGCCAATGTTATTAAATTGGACCATAACCAATTTAAAAATCTAAACCGTTTTCACCATGTAGAACTACAAGTCACGGTAGAAACAAATGGCGAAGAACATATAAGTAGCATTATAGAAGCCCTATATAAAGCAGGATATCAAATAAAAAGACTAAATTAAGGAAAATAGAAAGGTGGTAGACAATGGAGAAAAAATGGATAAAGGGCTCAGAAATATTACTGGAAAGCCTTAGCCGTTTGGGAGTGGATACAATATTTGGCTATCCAGGGGGATCGGTGATTCCCATTTACGATGCCCTTTATGATTTTAAGAAAATAAGCCATTATTTTGCCAGACACGAACAGGGAGCCGCCCATGAAGCAGATGGGTATGCTAGGGCTACAGGCAAGGTGGGAGTCTGCTTTGCTACATCAGGGCCGGGGGCCACCAACCTAGTGACAGGAATTATGACCGCCCATATGGATTCGGTTCCTCTTATGGCCATTACCGGCCAGGTGGGAAGCAATTTGCTAGGAAAAGATGCCTTTCAAGAAAGTGATATTGTTGGGATTACCATTCCCATTACCAAGATGAACTACTTGGTCAAAGACATTAAAGAACTACCCAGGATTATCAAAGAAGCGCACTTTGTTGCACATACAGGCAGGCCAGGCCCCGTCCTAATTGATCTGCCCAAGGATATTCAACTAGCAGAAATCGAGCTAGCAGAATTCGAGAAATTATTTACAGAGGATATCCAGCTAGAGGGTTATGTACCCAACTACAAGGGACACCCCAATCAAATTAAAAAGGCCATTGATCTAATAAAAAAAGCGGAAAAACCCCTAATTATAGCAGGGGCTGGGATTATCAAATCAAAGGCCTGTGCGGAGCTAAAGGAACTAGCACAAACAATGGACATTCCTGTAACCACCACCCTGCTGGGCCTGGGCAGCTTTCCAAGCAGCCATAGGCTCTCTCTAGGAATGCTGGGCATGCATGGAACAGTTGGCGCCAACTTTGCCACACAAGAAGCAGATCTAGTTATAGCCCTAGGGATGCGCTTTGATGATCGGATTGCAGGAGACCCAGAAAACTTTTGCCATCTTGCCCAGATTATCCATATAGATATCGATCCAGCTGAAATCGAAAAAAATCGAATGGTTGAAATCCCCATTGTGGGTGATTTAAAGGGAGTATTAAAAGCCATAAATAAAAAATTGACTCCTAGAAAAAATACAGACTGGGTAGAAAAAACCCTAGGATGGAAAAAAGAGTATCCCATGGTTTATGTCAAATCAAGCGAAAAACTAATGCCCCAGGAGGTCCTGGAACATCTGGATACAATTGTCCAGGGCCAGGCCATTGTATCAACCGATGTTGGACAGCATCAAATGTGGGTGGCCCAATTTCTACAGTTTACCAAGCCCAATACCATGCTCTCCTCAGGAGGAGCCGGAACCATGGGATTTGGTCTGCCAGCGGCCATTGGTGCTCAAGTAGGAAGGCCAGAAGAACTAGTTATTGCAGTTGTAGGAGATGGGGGCTTTCAAATGACCTATCAAGAGCTGATGCTAATCAAACAGTATCAGTTGCCAGTTAAGGTGCTACTTCTAAATAATTCCTACCTAGGAATGGTAAGGCAGTGGCAGGACTTATTTTTAGATAAACGCTATTCATCCGTCAACCTAGATATCAATCCTGATTTTGAAAAAATAGGAGAGGCCTATGGAATCAAGACAGTAACCCTTAAGACAAGAAGCGAGCTAGAGGACCAGTTAGAGGGACTAATCAAAAGTAAGGAGCCGGTCATTATACAGTGTGTAGTAGAAGGGGAAGCAAATGTCCTTCCTATGATTCCAGCCGGAAAATGCGCAAATCATATGATAGGTTTAAGGGGTGTAATCTAATGGATCAATATGAAATATTAATTATAGCCAAGAATAAGGATGGAATTATCGGTAGAATCCTCTCCCTATTTAATAAAAGAGGGTATTTTGTTAGGAAGATGACAGCAGGGGCCACCAACCGAGCAGGATACGCAAGACTGACCTTGACAGTAGAAGGAGATGAGCTCACCTTGGAGCAAATCCAAAAGCAAGTCTACAAAATTATTGATGTTGTCAAGGTCAAGATATTTCCCTCTAAGGGAGTCATCCGCCGGGAAATGATGCTAATCAAGGTCAAGGCCAGCAATGAAACCAGAACCCAAATTATTCAAATAGCCGATATTTATAGGGGAAGTGTACTGGATGTTTCAAGTAGTTCACTTACTATCTTACTAACAGGTGATGAAAAGAAACTAGATGGATTTGTCGAAATGATGAAGTCCTATGAAATTCTAGAAATAGCCAAAACTGGCATCCTGGCCATGAGTCGCGGAGAAAAAATGTAAATCAACCAAAGAAGAAAAAAACACAAATAAAAAGGAGAAATCAAATGTCAAAAATGTACTATGCAGAGGATTGTAAAGTAGAACTTATCCAAGGAAAAAAAGTATCCATTATAGGATACGGAAGTCAAGGCCACGCCCATGCACTCAATCTACACGAATCAGGGGTAGATGTAACAGTAGGCCTTTATCTTGCTAGTAAGTCCTGGAAGAAGGCCGAAGAAGCAGGACTCAAGGTAAGAACCGTAGCAGAAGCAGTCAAAGAAACCGATGTCATCGTTCTACTTGTTAGTGATGAAAAACAAGTGGAATTATACGAAAGCTGTATTAAAGACAATCTAACAAGAGGAAAGTACTTGGTTTTTGCCCATGGTTTTAATGTTCACTATGGACAAATCCTTCCACCAGAGGATGTCAATGTATTTATGGTAGCCCCTAAGGGACCTGGCCATACAGTCAGAAGCCAATTTCTAGAAGGTAGAGGGGTTCCTTGTCTAGCGACGGTCTACCAGGATGTAACAGGTGATACCATGGAGCTGGCCCTTTCCTATGCAGCAGGAATTGGAGGAGCAAGGGCTGGGGTACTTGAAACCACCTTTAAAGAAGAAACAGAAACAGACCTTTTTGGAGAACAGGCCATCTTATGCGGCGGGGTAACCGAGCTAATGAAAATGGGCTTTGAGGTCCTAGTTGAAGCAGGCTATGACCCTGCAAGCGCTTATTTTGAATGCGTTCATGAAATGAAACTCATTATCGATATGGTTAATGAAGGTGGACTTAGCTATATGCGCTACTCCATTAGTGATACAGCCGAGTATGGGGACTATAGTGTAGGAAAAAGAATCATCACAGAAGAGACAAGAAAAGAAATGAAAAAGGTCTTAGCAGAAGTACAAGATGGCACCTTTGCTAAAAACTGGATTTTAGAAAACAAGGCCAATCGTCCCTTTATGAAGGCAAAAAGAAGACAAGAACAAAACCACCCTATGGAGCTTGTAGGTAAAAAGCTAAGAAAAATGATGTCTTGGTTAAAAAAATAAGATGAAAAGTCATGTAGTCACACTGGGTGTAGAAAAAGCTCCCCATCGATCCCTACTCAAATCGATGGGACTCACAGCAGAAGAAATTAGAAGACCCCTTATAGGAGTGGTGAATACCTTTAATGAAATTGTACCTGGCCATAAACATCTTAGGCAGGTGGCAGAG